>JAQGJZ010000470.1 GCA_028290385.1 Enterovirga sp. | reverse complement strand
ACCTGAAAGCGAAAGGCCGGGACGTGATCTCGCTCTCCGTCGGAGAGCCCGATTTCGACACGCCGGACAACAACAAGCAGGCCGGCATCGAGGCGATCCGGCGCGGTGAGACGAAGTACACGCCCGTTGACGGCATCCCGCAGCTCCGCGAGGCGATCGCCCGCAAGTTCAAGCGCGAGAACGAGCTCGACTACAAGCCGTCGCAGACCATCGTCGGCACGGGCGGCAAGCACGTCATCTTCAACGCCCTGATGGCGACCGTGAACCCGGGCGACGAGGTCATCGTCGTGGCGCCCTACTGGGTGTCCTATCCGGAGATGGTCGGCCTGTGCGGCGGCACGCCGGTGATCATCGAGGCCGGGATGGAGCATGGTTTCAAGCTCCAGCCCGAGGTGCTCGAGCGCGCCATCACGCCGAAGACCAAGTGGATCATCCTCAACTCGCCCTCGAACCCCTCCGGGGCCGCCTATTCCTGGGACGAGATGAAGAGGATCACGGACGTGCTCGTCCGGCACCCGCATGTCTGGGTGCTGACGGACGACATGTACGAGCACCTGACCTATGGCGACTTCACGTTCGTCACGCCCGCCCAGGTCGAGCCGAACCTGTACGAGCGCACGCTGACGATGAACGGCGTCTCGAAGTCCTACGCCATGACCGGCTGGCGGATCGGCTACGCGGCCGGCCCGGAAAAGCTGATCAAGGCCATGGACTTCGTGCAGGGCCAGCAGACGTCCGGCGCCTGCTCGATCGCGCAATGGGCCTCCGTCGAAGCGCTCGATGGCCCGCAGGATCACCTCACGGTGTTCAAGAAGGCTTTTGAGGAACGGCGCGACCTCGTCGTCTCCATGCTGAACCAGGCGACCGGCCTCAAGTGCCCGAAGCCGGAAGGCGCGTTCTACGTCTATCCGTCCTGCGCGGAGACGATCGGCAAGACCACGAAATCCGGCAAGCAGATCGAGACGGACGAGGATTTCGTGACCGAGCTCCTCGAGCAGGAGGGCGTCGCGGCCGTGCACGGCTCGGCCTTCGGCCTCGGCCCGAACCTGCGCATCTCGTATGCGACCTCGAACGAGCTGCTCGAGGAAGCCTGCCGGCGCATCCAGCGCTTCTGCGGCGAGCTGCGCTAGGCGCGTTCGCCCGTCGGGACAGACGGGCGTTCGACAACGGACGTTGTTGCACGGCAGCGACAGCGGACGACATGCGACTCAGCTAGGGTTCTCCAGCTTTCTGGAGAACTCTGTTTCATGGTGCGTTCCATCGCACTCGCGGCCGCAGGGCTGCTCGGGCTTTCGGCCGCCGCCTCCGCGGCGGACCTGCCGGTGCGCGCTGCCCCGGCCCCGGTGCCGCTTGTCCTCCCCTATGCCTGGACGGGCCTCTATGTCGGCGTGAATGCCGGCTACGGCTTCTCGGACAACCGGCATCGCCCGACCTGCACGCCTGCCTGCGCCCCGACGCCGGCGCTGAACACCGATGCCGACGGTTTCGTCGGCGGTGGCCAGATCGGCTACAACCAGCAGATCGGCCGCTTCCTCGGCGGCATCGAGGCGGACATCCAATACGCCGATATCGGTCGAACGGTCGGCGGCACGGCCGGGGGCGCCCTCGCCTATTCGGCGCGGCAGGATCTCGCCTATCTCGGCACGCTGCGCGGCCGCGTCGGCCTTGTCGCCGACCGCCTGCTCGTCTTCGCGACGGGCGGCCTCGCCTATGGGGACGTGCGCAACACCCAGACCATCGTGTTCCCGGGCGCGACCTACGCGGTGGCCTCAACCCAGACCGATGTCGGCTATGCGGCCGGCGCCGGCCTCGAATACGGCTTCACGCCGAACCTGACCGGCAAGGCGGAGGCGCTTTATTACGATCTCGGCCGCCGCAATCTCTCGGGCGGCGCGACGCCCCCCACGGGCCTGGTCCGGGGCGCGGGCTTCGACACGGCCGGCGTGATCGCGCGGGCCGGCCTGAACTACAAGTTCGACCTGTTCTAACAACCCGGGTAACGGGGGCGGCAGGGGAAGGCCCGGGCGGAAACGTCCGGGCCTTCTTCGTTTCGGGCAGGCCGCTCAGCCTGCGACGTCGATGACGACCCGGCCGCGCACCTTGCCGGCCAGGATCTCGGTTGCGAGTTCGGGCAGGCGTGACAGCGGCTCGGTCCTGGACATCGTCTTGAGCGTGTTCCGGTCGAGATCGCGGGCCAGCCGGGCCCATGCACGCTCGCGGCGCGGCATCGGGGTCATCACCGAATCCACCCCGAGCAGGGCGACGTTGCGCAGGATGTGCGGCAACACCGTGCCGGGGAGGTCCGGCCCGCCCGCCAGGCCGCAGGCCGCGACCGCGCCGCCATAGCCGGTCTGGGCGATGACATTCGCGAGCGTGGTCGAGCCGACGGAATCGACCGCGCCCGACCAGCGCTCCTTCTGCAGCGGGCCGCCCTTCTCGGCGAGTTGCTGGCGCTCCACGAAGTCGGAGGCGCCGAGCGAGCGCAGGTAATCGTGGGTGTCGGGCCGGCCGGTCGCGGCAGTCACCCGATACCCCCGCGCGGCGAGGAGCGAGACGGCCGTCGAACCGACGCCGCCCGCGGCGCCGGTCACCAGCACCTCGCCCTCGCCCGGCCGGATGGCTCCCCAGTTCTCGAGCGCGTCGACGCAGAGCGCGGCCGTGTAGCCGGCCGTCCCGATCGCCATCACGTCTTCGAGGCCGAACGGCTCGGGCACCCGGATCAGCCACTCGGGCTTGAGGCGCTGGAAGCCCGCATAGCCGCCCCATTGCGTTTCGGAGAGGCCGAACCCGTTCACGAGAACCTTGTCGCCCGGCTTCCAAGCGTCCGAGCGGGATTCGATGACTGTTCCGGCGAGGTCGATCCCGGCCACCATGGGCATGCGCCGGGCGATGCGGCCCTTCCCGGACACGGCGAGCCCGTCCTTGTAGTTCAGGGTGGAAAAGGCGACCTCGACCAGCACGTCGTTGTCCGGAAGGTCGGCCAGCGTGAGGTCACGGAAGGCGGCCTTCGGCTTCCCCTCGACGTCCTCGATCATCAACGCGCGGAAGCTGCTCACGGCGCGGAACCTCCCTGTCGAATGGGTGCTGCCGGGCTTTGTGCCCGTGCCCCGGTGTTGGTCACCTTTCTTTGGCGCAACCCGCGGGCAAATGCACCCGCCGCCGTGCCGTCCCGCGCGAGGCGGCCGCTGCGTCCGGGTGCTGGTTCGTTCAGGCGCGGCCGCGCGCGTTTCGGTGCTGTTCTCCGGCCGCCGAGCGCGCTAACTGCCCGGCAAGCGCGCCCAAAAAGGTGGTGCGCCGGAGGAGCACGCCGTTGATCATCGACCTGTCCATCCCGCTGGAGAACGACGTTCCGGCGGATCCGGCCTTCATGAGGCCGAAGATCGAGTACCGCACGCACGAGAACACGGTCGGCGAGATCGCGGCGTCGTTTCCGGGGCTGCGCGCGGAGCAGCTGCCCGACGGCATGGGCTGGGCGATGGAGAACGTCGCCATCTCCACGCATAACGGCACGCACGTGGACGCGCCCTGGCATTACCACCCGACCATGGATGGCGGCGCCCGCGCGATCACCATCGACGAATGCCCGCTCGACTGGTTCATCCGGCCCGGCGTGAAGCTCGATTTCCGCCACCTGCCGGACGGCCACGTGGTCACGCCCGCCGAGATCGACGCGGAGCTCGCCCGCATCGGCCACACGCTCAGCCCGTTCGAGATCGTGGTCGCGAATACGCGGGCCGGCGAGCGCTACGGCGAGGCGGATTACATCCATTCGGGCTGCGGCTTCGGGCGCGACGCGACCCTTCACCTCGTCCGCCAGGGCATCCACGTCGTCGGCACGGACGGCTGGAGCTGGGACGCACCGTTCAGCGCCACCGCGCGCCGCTTCGCCGAGACGGGCGATGCCTCCATCATCTGGGAAGGCCACAAGGCGGGGCGTGACCTCGGCTATTGCCAGATCGAAAAGCTGCACAAGCTCGAAACCCTGCCTGCCACCGGCTTCACGATCAGCTGCCTGCCCGTGAAGGTGAAGAAAGGCTCCGGCGGCTGGACGCGCGCGGTCGCGATCCTGCCGGAGTGAGAGCGGGCACAGACACAGCGACAGGGAGGAATTTTGTGAAACTCAGAGCAGCATTGCTGGCCGGCGGAATGGCGGCCGGCCTTCTGGCCGGCCCGGCCCAGGCCGAAATCTCGGACGGCGTCGTCAAGCTCGGCGTCCTGACCGACATGTCGGGCGTTTATTCCGACATCACCGGCAAGGGCTCGATCGTCGCGACCCGGATGGCGGTAGACGATTGCCTCAAGGCGGAATGCGCCGGCCTCAAGGTCGAGATCGTCTCGGCCGACCACCAGAACAAGGCGGACATCGCCTCGGTGATCGCGCGCGAATGGATCGACCGGCAGGGCGTCGATGCCTTCGTGGACATGTCGAACGCCTCCCTGCAGCTCGCGCTGCCGCCCTTGTTCAAGGACAAGAACCGGGTCGGCCTGTTTCCGGGCGGCACGGCACGGCTCACGGGCGACGCGTGCCAGCCCGAGCACATCGTGCAGTGGATGTGGGACACCTACGTCCAGGTGTCGGGCGTCGCGAACCACCTGACGAAGCCCGGGACGAAGTGGTTCCTGGTCACGGCCGATTACGCCCTGGGGCACCAGCTCGAGGCGGATACCAAGGCGATCGCGACCGCCAAGGGCGGGACCTATGTCGGCTCCGTCCGGCATGCCTTTCCGGCAACCGACCTGTCCTCCCAGATCCTGACCGCGCAGGGCTCGGGGGCCGATTACGTCGCGCTCGCCAATGCGGGCGGCGACACGATCTCGGGCGTCAAGACGGCGCGCGATTTCGGGCTGGGCCAGGCGCAGCAGAAGCTCGTCGCCTTTTTCATGACCGTGATGGACGTGAAGAGCCTCGGGCTCGAGACCGCTCAGGGCGCCGTGGTCACCGAAGGCTTCTACTGGGACCTCGACGAGCGCACCCGCGCCTTCTCGAACCGCTTCAAGGCCGAGCACGGCGCGATGCCGTCCGCGATCCAGGCCGGCATCTATTCGGCCGTCCGGCACTACCTGAAGGCCGTGGCCGCCGCGAAGTCGGACGAGGCCAAGACGACGATCGCCAAGATGCGCGAGGTGCCGATCGAAGACGACGTCGTCCGCAACGCCAAGCTGCGGCAGGACGGCCGCATGGTGCACGACTTCTACGTGTTCCAGGTGAAGAAGCCGGGCGCCTCCAAGGGCGAGTGGGACTTCTACGATCTCGTGGCGACCATTCCCGGCGACCAGGCGTTCCGGCCGCTGGCCCAGAGCACCTGCCCGGCGATCGCGAAGGCGAAATAGCCGTCGCAGGCCCGACGGCCTGGGCCGGGACGCATGCGTCCTGGCCCGGGCCTCCCGACCGACCGCCCGGCGGCCCTAGTCCCGGCCGTTGAACTCCACCGTGGGCTGGATGCAGGTGAACCCGATCATGCAGGCGCGTGTGTCCGCCGCCGGCACGAAAGCCTCGCGGGTCGTTTCGGTCGGCTGGCAGAACTGCCGGCTCACGACAAAGCGGTCATACGTCATGCCGCCCGTCCCGATCACGGCCGCCCCCTGCTGGGCCAGATAGGACTGCGCCTGGGCGCAGCTCATCTGGGTGGTGGACGGGCGCGGCTGGGCGAGCGCGGGGGTGCTCAGCACGGCGAGCGCCAGAACGGCCACGAGCTTTGTCATCCTTGATCCCCCGAGCGCCCGAACACGGACGGCACCTGCCGCCCCACCTTGTCCCCGCATAGCAGAGGCCGGCACCCCGGGAACACCTCGGCCCGCATGGGCACTGCGCGAAAGCTGGGCCGCGGGCCGCTTCCCCCCGGCGCCGCACCCTGATAAAGCCCCTGCCTTAGCCCGATCACACCGTTGCCGGAGCGTTGGCGCCGACCGCGTGCGCCGCGCGCGGCTGCGCGCACGCGACCCAGAATGCCCAAACGCACCGACATCTCGACCATCCTCATCATCGGCGCGGGGCCGATCATCATCGGACAGGCGAGCGAGTTCGATTATTCCGGCACGCAGGCCTGCAAGGCCCTGAAGGCCGAGGGTTACCGCATCGTCCTGGTGAATTCGAACCCGGCGACGATCATGACCGATCCCGATCTCGCCGATGCGACCTATGTCGAGCCGATCACGCCCGAGATCGTGGCGAAGATCATCGAGAAGGAACGCCACGTCCTGCCGGGCGGCTTCGCCCTCCTGCCCACCATGGGCGGCCAGACGGCGCTGAACACGGCGCTCTCGCTCAAGAAGATGGGCACGCTGGACAAGTTCGACGTCGAGATGATCGGCGCGGACGCCACCGCCATCGACAAGGCGGAGGACCGCCAGCTCTTCCGTGAGGCGATGAAGAAGATCGGCCTCGCGACCCCGAAATCCGCCCTCGCCAACGCGACCGAGGCCAAGAAGGCCGACCGCGAAAAGTACCTCGCCGGCAAGACGGGCCTGCCCGCGGAGGATGCGGCCGCGCTCGCGGCCTATGACCAGGCTTGGGAGCGGGGCGCGAACGAGCGGCGCAAGCGCTACATGGACCAGGCCATGGGCAAGGCCCTGGCCGCCCTGCCCGAGGTCGGCCTGCCGGCGATCATCCGGCCGTCCTTCACGCTCGGCGGCACGGGCGGCGGCATTGCGTATAACCGCGAGGAGTTTTTGGAGATCGTCGAGCGCGGGCTCGACGCTTCGCCGACCAACGAGGTCCTCATCGAGGAAAGCGTGCTGGGCTGGAAGGAGTACGAGATGGAGGTCGTCCGCGACAAGGCGGACAACTGCATCATCATCTGCTCGATCGAGAACGTGGACCCGATGGGGGTCCATACGGGTGATTCGATCACCGTCGCGCCGGCCCTGACGCTGACCGACAAAGAATACCAGATCATGCGCGACGCCTCGATCGCGGTTCTGCGCGAGATCGGCGTGGAGACGGGCGGCTCCAACGTCCAGTTCGCGATCAACCCGGAAAACGGGCGCATGATCGTGATCGAGATGAACCCGCGCGTGTCGCGCTCCTCGGCGCTCGCCTCCAAGGCGACGGGCTTCCCGATCGCCAAGGTCGCCGCGAAGCTCGCCGTCGGCTACACGCTGGACGAGATCGAGAACGACATCACGGCGGGCGCGACCCCGGCCTCGTTCGAGCCGACGATCGACTACGTCGTCACCAAGATCCCGCGCTTCGCGTTCGAGAAGTTCCCGGGCGCCGAGCCGACGCTCACCACGGCCATGAAGTCGGTCGGCGAGTGCATGGCCATCGGCCGCACCTTCGCCGAAAGCCTTCAGAAGGCGCTGCGCTCGCTGGAAACGGGGCTCACCGGCCTCGACGAGATCGAGATCGAGGGGCTCGGCAAGGGCGACGATCGTAACGCCGTGAAGGCCGCGATCTCGACGCCGACGCCGGACCGGCTCCTCAAGGTCGGCCAGGCGCTGCGCCTCGGCTTCTCGATCGAGGAGGTCTACGAATCCTGCCGGATCGACCGCTGGTTCCTGCAGCAGATCTGCGGCATCATCGAGCTTGAGAAGAAGGTGAAGGCGCACGGCCTGCCGTCGACGCCCGGCGCCTTCCGCGAGTTGAAGAGCTCCGGCTTCTCGGACGCGCAGCTTGCCGTTCTGGCGGGCAAGACCGAGGCGGAGGTGCGCGCCCAGCGCCGCGCGCTCGGCATCCGCCCCGTCTTCAAGCGCATCGACACCTGCGCGGCCGAGTTCGCCTCGCCGACGCCCTACATGTACGCGACCTACGCGCCGCTCTTCGCCGGCCAGGCGGCCTGCGAGGCCGAGCCGTCGGACAGGACAAAGGTCATGATCCTCGGCGGCGGGCCGAACCGGATCGGCCAGGGAATCGAGTTCGATTATTGCTGCTGCCACGCAGCCTTCGCCCTGAAGGACGCCGGGTACGAGACCATCATGGTCAACTGCAACCCGGAAACCGTCTCGACCGATTACGACACCTCCGACCGGCTGTATTTCGAGCCGCTCACGGCCGAAGACGTGCTCGAGATCGTGGATGTGGAGCGCTCCAGGGGCACGCTGCACGGCGTGATCGTGCAGTTCGGCGGCCAGACCCCGCTGAAGCTCGCCAAGGCCCTGGAGGCGGACGGCGTGCCGATCCTCGGCACGTCGCCGGATGCGATCGACCTCGCGGAGGATCGCGACCGCTTCAAGCGCCTGCTGGACAAGCTGCACCTGAAGCAGCCGAAGAACGGCATCGCCTATTCGGTCGAACAGGCCCGGCTGGTCGTGAACGCCCTCGGCCTGCCCTTCGTGGTGCGGCCCTCCTACGTGCTCGGCGGCCGCGCGATGGCGATCATCCACGACGAGCAGCAATTCGAGGATTACCTGCTCGGAACCCTGCCCTCGCTGATCCCGTCGGACGTGAAGGCGCGCTATCCGAACGACAAGACCGGGCAGATCAACACGGTGCTCGGCCAGAACCCGCTGCTGTTCGACCGCTATCTGTCGGACGCGATCGAGGTCGACGTCGACGCGCTCTGCGACGGCACCGACGTCTTCATCGCCGGCATCATGGAGCATATCGAGGAGGCGGGCATCCATTCGGGCGACAGCGCCTGCACGCTGCCGCCGCGCTCGCTGACGCCCGATACGCTCGCGGCGCTCGAGGCGCAGACGCGCGCCATGGCGCTGGCACTCGGCGTCGGCGGGCTGATGAACGTCCAGTACGCCATCAAGGACGGCGACATCTATGTGCTGGAGGTGAATCCGCGCGCCTCCCGCACCGTGCCCTTCGTGGCCAAGGTGATCGGCGAGCCGATCGCCAAGATCGCGGCCCGGATCATGGGCGGCGAGAGCCTCGCCTCGTTCGGGCTACGCCCAAAGGTTCTCCAGCATATCGGCGTGAAGGAGGCCGTGTTCCCGTTCGCGCGCTTCCCGGGGGTCGACGTGCTGCTCGGGCCGGAGATGCGCTCGACCGGCGAGGTGATCGGGCTCGACCGCAGCTTCGGGGTCGCCTTCGCCAAGAGCCAGCTCGGCGGCGGCACCAGCGTGCCGCGGGGCGGCACCGTGTTCGTCTCGGTGCGCGACGGCGACAAGGAGCGCATTGCTCCGGCCGTGAAGGTTTTGGTGGATCTCGGCTTCCGGATCGTCGCGACGCGGGGGACGCAGCGCTACCTCGCCGCGCAGGGCATTCCGGCCGAACGCATCAACAAGGTGCTCGAAGGCCGCCCGCACGTCGTCGACGCGATCAAGAACGGCGACATCCAGCTCGTGTTCAACACGACCGAAGGCGCAGGCGCCCTATCGGATTCCCGCTCGCTGCGCCGGGCCGCCCTTCTGCAGAAGGTCCCCTACTACACGACGCTTGCCGGGGCGCTCGCCGCGGCGGAAGGCATCCAGGCCTATCTGGCAGGCGACCTCGAGGTGCGTGCACTGCAGGAATACTTCGCCTGAGCTGGCCGGGACGGGCCAGGGCCCGTCCCGGCCGCGTTACCCACACTCGGTATAAGCGTTACCTAACCAGCCATCTGCCTCCGCCGCCGGCCCGCGGCGGCTTGGGTGCGCCGCTCGGCACGGTCCGGCGGCCGCGGTCGCGCGTTTCCGGGTGGTCCTCGGCGCGCCCGACGCGGACAGTGCCGGGACGGGTCTTGCAGATAACGGCCGCCTACCCCACACTCGCGGTCCGATCGCCGCCGGCGGTCTCGGCGCTGCCGGTCTGGTGGATGGCCTCGGTCACGTGGCCGTCTCGGGAGCACGAGGCGGGGTGTCGCATGGCCGACCCTCGGGCGAGCGCCCGGCGGCGCTCGCATTCGCAATCTTCTTGAGACACGCCATGGACAAGATGCCGATCACGGCGAAAGGCTTCGCAGCTCTGGAGGAAGAGCTGAAGCAACGCCAGCAGGTTGAGCGCCCCAGGATCATCGAGGCGATCTCCGAGGCGCGCTCGCACGGCGACCTGTCCGAGAACGCGGAATACCACGCGGCCAAGGAGAACCAGTCGCTGAACGAGGGCCGGATCCAGGAGCTCGAATCCATGATCGCCCGCGCCGACATCATCGACGTGAGCAAGCTCAGCGGCGACAAGATCAAGTTCGGCGCAACCGTGAAGCTCGTCGACGAGGACACGGAGCAGGAGCGGATCTACCAGATCGTGGGCGACCCCGAGGCGGACGTGAAGTCCGGCCGCGTATCGATTTCGTCCCCGGTCGCGCGTGCCCTCATCGGCAAGGGCGTCGGCGACACGGTCGAGGTCTCGACCCCCGGCGGCGGCAAGTCCTACGAAATCGTCGAGGTCGCCTTCCGCTAGCCGGCGGGCCGGCGCAGCCGGCCCCGGACAAGGTCGCTCGCCGGCGTCAGGCCGTCGCCCAGCCGAACAGGCTGGCGCCCGCGAAGAACAGGAACGCCGTCCAGGCGATCGCCGCGAC
Organism: Enterovirga sp.; assembly: GCA_028290385.1. GTDB lineage: Bacteria > Pseudomonadota > Alphaproteobacteria > Rhizobiales > Beijerinckiaceae > Enterovirga. The sequence goes on along the minus strand of JAQGJZ010000470.1, from coordinate 1,080 downwards.
GGCGAGCACGAGAGCGGCCGCGATCGCGGCCCCGTCCCGCGCGATGAAGCCGAGCGCGAACACGAGCAGGGCCAAGGCCGGAGCGGTGTTGCCGAACGGAATGGGCAGCGCGATCGCGACGGCCAGGATGAAAACCGGGATCCCGAGGAGCGCACGCGCCCTGCCCCGGGTCAGAAAGGCGAGCCGGTGCGCCGACAGCAGGCGCTCGGCGCGCGCGAAATACGGCAGCACCCAGGCGATCCCCCGGCGAAGCGCCGAGCCCGGCAGCGTCCGCCGCCTCAGGAAGCCGGGCAGCCAGAGCCGCCTCGCACCCACCATCACCTGGAGCGCGATCACCGCAATGACGCTGCCGAAGATCATGCCGACCGGACCGGGCGTCGGCACGATCGTCGGAAGCGTCAGGATCAGGAGCGCGAGCCCAAATCCCTTGTGGCCCAGCCTGTCCAGCAATTCGCCGACCGTGATGCCGTCCTGGCGGAGGAGACCCGCCAGGGACAGGACCGGACCGATCACGGCGCCGCGGATGCGCCCCGACCGGTCGCGCGACAGCGAGTGACGGAGCGAGCTGGCGAGCGTCACGCCGCGCGCCCGTCAGGCCGCCCTTCGAGGAAGGGTCTGGCCGCGGAGATCGCCGGCGCGCAACCCGGCGCCACGTCCAGAAGAAGCGCTTCGGGCCGGGTGGTGCCGATCCAGACCCTGACGGCGCTGGATACTGCCCAGACCGGGTCCGCAGAGGCGCGGGCGATCGCGGCAGGCGCCGCACCCCGAGCACAGCTCATTACGTCCGTGATGACGGCCGACGGCACCTGAGCACCTTCGAGCCGCTCGCGGACCTCCGTCTGGAGGGGCTGGATCAGCAGCGTGGACACGAGCGCCGCGATCAAATCTTGCAACATGGGTGGGGCAACCTGTGGTCCGGCGAGGATGTCAGCGACAGGGTCCGACATCGCGAGAGCGCCGGATCTGTCGCGAGAGGGGCCCGGACCACGGGTGAAACTCAGGTCGGGAGCCCCCGCCCGCCTGTCAAGGAGCGGCCGCAGGCAGTGGGTCAGTTTCGGGCCAGCGGACAACGCGCTCCGG
>JAQGJZ010000468.1 GCA_028290385.1 Enterovirga sp. | reverse complement strand
AGGCGTTGACCTGGTGGTCGGCGTCGTCGAGCGGCGCGTTCCAGAACGCCATGATGGCGTCGCCCATGTACTTGTCGATCGTGCCCTTGCGGTCGAGGATCGCGTTGGTGAGCGGCGTGAGGAAGCGGTTCATGAGGGCCGTCAGGCCCTGCGGGTCGTGCTTGTAGCTCTCCGAAATCGTGGTGAAGCCGCGCACGTCCGAGAACATGATCGTCATCAGGCGTTCCTCGCCGCCGAGCTTCAGCCTGTCCGGATTCTGCGCGAGTTGCTCGACGAGGGCGGGCGAGAGGTACTGGCCGAAGGCCGAGCGGATGCGGCTCCTGTCCACCTGCTCGCGCAGGTAGTTGGTGAACACGAGCGTGAGGTAGACGAGAAAGCTCGCCCCCAGCGGGAAGGTCGCGTCGATCAACAGGCCCGAATGGGCGAACCGGTACCACGACGCCGCCGCGAGGCAGGCGGCAACGGCGGCACCGAAGATCAGCAGCGGGATCGCCCCGAGGATCGGCGCGAACAGGATGATGGCGAACGTGACCGCGATCGTCACCAGGATCTCGATCGCCGCCGCATAGCTCGGGGAGGACAGCACCTGTCCGGTGAGCGCGCTTTCGAGCACCTGGGCATGCACCTCGACGCCCGGCATCGAGCGTTCGAGCGGGGTGGTTTTGTTGTCCAGGAGGCCGATCGCCGAGGTGCCGACGAGCACGATCTTGTTGGCGACCTGCTCCGGCGCGAAGCGCCCGGCGATCACATCCTTGGCGGACAGAAAGCGGGACGGGTCATGGTGGCTGAAATGCACCCAGACCTGGCCGTGCGGGTCCGTCTGCAGCTCGAAGCCGGGCAGCCTCACGGACGCGACGCCCGCCTCGTCGCTGCGCATGAGGATCGAGTCGCCGCCCGTCAGGATGCGCAGGATCTCGAGCGACAGCGTCGGCACCTCCGCCCCGTCCGCCCGCACGATCATGGGCACGCGGCGCACGATCCCGTCCCGCTCGGGCAGGATCGTGAACAGGCCCCGTCCGACCGCGGCGTTCTCGAGCAACGGCACGTTGCGCAGCAGCCCCGGGAACTCGGGTAGGAACTCTGTCGGGTCCGGCCCGAGCCGGCCGATGCCGGTCTGCGGCGGCGGCGTCTCGCCGGGCCAGGGGACGGCGCGCCCGAGTGCCGTCTGCCCGAGGATCACGCGCGAGCCCTTCATCGCCTGCGCCAAAACCTCGTCGTTGCTCGGGAGCGTCTTCAGGGTTGCGCGGGTGCCCTCGTCGAGCTGCGTCAGCGCTCCCGCAACCAGGGCCGGGGACAGCCGGTCCGGCTCCGCGAACACAATGTCGAAGGCGATCACGACGGCGCCGGATGCGGTGAGCTTGGTCACCAGCTCGGCCATCACCGTGCGGGCCCAAGGCCACTGGCCGAGCTCGCGCAGGCTCGCCTCGTCGATATCCACGATCATCACGGGCTTCGCCGGATGGGCCACCCGCGGCTTGAGCGCCTGGAAGGCGTCAAAGGTCCGCAGCCGAACCGCCTCGACCGGGGCGGGATCCCAGATCCGCACCGCGACGAACAGCGCCAGAAGCGCCAGCGCCAGCGCGCGCCCGAAGCCAAACCGCCGCGCGGCCCGCCGCAGAAGGTCCCGGCCCCGTCGCTTTGGCCGGAGCGGTGCCGCCCTCACATGGTCAGGTCCCGGGCGCCCGTGCATGGCCGATGCTCTCAAGCCCCCGGGTCGGAGGCAAGTGTCTTGTCCGCGGCAGCGCTTTGCTGATCGCGGGTGAGCTCGCTGGCCTCAAGCACGCGGCGGTAAGGCATGCCGAACCGCATCTCGGCGATGCGTCGCACGTTGGCCTGCGGAAAGACCCAGGTCTCGCCTCCAAGCGCAGCCCAACGCCGGCAAAAGACGAAATCGTGGCTCAGGACGGCGCCGCCGAGGGTCAGGTCCCGGAACAATGCCGGAAGCAGCTTGCCGCCGGCGGGAGACGCGTAGGTCGGCGTGGCCTCATCGGCCGCCACCCGGGCCAGCGCGCTCCGCTCGATCAGCAGGAAGCCCGGCCCGAGCGCTTCGACCTGGCCGATCCCGTTCTGGACCGTGAGGGAGCCGCCGAGCAAGCGGACGTTCCACTCGTAAGACAAGGCCCGGGCCGCATCCAAGGAGCGCCCTGCCACGTTTTTCTCCAGGCGGGACAGGTCGAGCGGACCGGTGGCGTAGGCGGCGCCGATCACCTGCTTGCGATGCGCAAGGAGGGTCTGACAGAGCGCCGGCGCAAACCCCATCTCAGGATCGATCAGCAGACAATGCGTGAAGTCGGACGCGAGGAACTCGGCCGCCAGCATGTCGCGCTGGATCGTCAGGTTGGGTCCGTCAATGTTGCGATAGGCCGTGGCGATGCCCTGGCCGTGCAGGTTCGCGAGCATCCCGGCGAGCGACGAGGCATGCTCGCCCGCCACAAACCCGTTTGCGGTCGGCGTCCCGATATACAGGCGCACGGGCGTGCTCATGGGGATTGTCGCGGCCCTGGGCCGATCGCCTGGAGCAGGGCAGCGAAGGGCGGAGCCGTGCGATCATCGCCGATGTGGCCGATCTCCGCATCCAGGTAGAGCCAGACCTCGCCGCTGCAACGCCCATACGTGATGCAGATCGCGTAATCGAGGTCGATCAGATTGTCGCCCGAACGCATCTCGCGGAAGAAGGCGCGCGGCGCATCAGTTCCGCCCACCATCGGCGGGGCCTGGCCGTTGGCCGCAAGCAGGTCGAAGACCTCACGGGCGATCAGGAGAAAGCCACCGGGCAGTGCGCGCACGGGCGCGAT
>JAQGJZ010000451.1 GCA_028290385.1 Enterovirga sp. | reverse complement strand
CTCGACATAGACGACGGACAGCCCGACGCCGGAGACCGAGCGGACCCGGGTGACGCCGGGCATCCCGTTCATCGCCGCCTCGATCGGGTAGGTGACGAGTTGCTCCACCTCCGGCGGGGCGAGCCCCTCCGCCTCGGTCATCAGGGTCACGGTCGGGCGGTTCAGGTCGGGGAAGACGTCGACCGGAATGCGCGGCAGCACATAAAGGCCGTACGCGACGAGCCCGAAGGCCGCGGCGAGAACGAGCAGGCGGTTCCGCAGCGAGGCGGAGACGAGGAGGTTGAACATGCCTCGCCCTCCTCAGCGGATCTGGTTCACGAGGTCGGCGCCGCGGACGACGGCCCGCTCGCCTTCCTTCAGGCCGGACCGCACAACCACACGGCCGGCATCGAGCGCCTCCGTCCGGACAAGGCGGGGCTCGAAGCGTTCCGGCTCCGCATGCAGCCACACGAGGGGCTCGCCGTTGCCGCCACGCACGACGGCATCGCGCGGCAGCACGATCCCGCTCTCCGGCCTGCCGGAGGGCGCCACCACGGTGACCGGCTGGCCGATGCTGAGCGTCGGCGGCGGATCCTGGATCGCGAACTGCACCGTGACGGCCTGCTGCTGCAGGGCGCGGCTCGCGCCCTGGTACTTGAGGCGGAGCGGAGCGCCATGGGCCGCGTCCGCCGTCGTCGCACTTGCCGTGTCGGTGCCGAGCGTCGGCATGTCGCTTTCATGGAAAAGGACCGCCTCGACGAACAGGCTTTTTGGATCGACGATCTGGAACAGGATGTCCTGAGCGGCCACGACCTGACCGGCCACGACCCGGCTTGCGGCCAGGACCCCGTCGACCGGCGCGCGCAGGACCTCCGGCGAGGCGCGGATCTCGCGCACGGCCTCGCCGCGGCGCCGCAGGCCTTCCACCTCGAGCTCGGCGTCGGAGACGGCCACTGTCGTGCCGGCACCGGTCGCGAGGAGGCGGCGTGCTCGGGCGAGCCGTGCCTCGGCAAGCGCGGTCTGCTGCTCGATGTCGCCAACCTTCTCGGCGAGGGTCGCGCGGTCCGCCGCGATGATGGGCGCCTCGACCACCGCGAGCACGTCGCCTCGGCGAACCTCTTGGCCGAGTTGGGGCAGGTTGCCGCCGCGCGGCGCGGTCACGCGGCCCCCGGTGATGCTTTGCACGAGCCCGCTGCGGTTCGGGTCGGCGATGACCCGCCCGATCAGCGTGGTCGAGCGCTCGGCGGTGGCAGCCTTCGTCAGGACGGTCCGCACCTCCAGGATGCGCTGGGACGCCTTCGGCAGGAACACGCTGCCATCCGAGAGGCGCTCGGGGCGGTCGCCGGCGGGCTGGCCGGAAGCGCGCAGCGCGGCCGCCTCGCCATGGTCGTGCCCTTCATGCGCGAAGGCCAAAGCGGTGGTGGCGAGGATGGCGACCAGGGTCAATCCGGCGGGAGGCACCAGGCGCCTTCTCGCGCGCGCGGCCAGCCCGAGCAGAAACCCGGCCGCAAGCGCCAGGCCGGCGACGACGTACAGGAGTGGAACGGCCCGGCCCGCGATCTGCAGCATCCGGCCGGCCGGCGGTGCGGAGGCGGCCGTCGCGGCGTCCGCCGGCAGGTTCAGCGTGCCGATCAGGAGGTCGTCGCCGGGCGGGCCCGTCACGGACAGCACCACCTCGAGCGGGCCGTGGCCGTCGAGCTTCGGCGAGGACGCGACGTAGGTGCCGTCCGGTCCGGGTTCCGCCGCGAGCTCACCCTCGCCCCCGAGCGTCACGGTGATCCTGGCATCCGTGACCGGCTCGTTGCTGCCGAAGCGGTCGAGATAGAGCGTCAGGCGCTCGCCGCGCACGATGCCGACCGCCTCGTAGAGATCCGACGACACGGCCACGCGGGGCGTGGTCGGCGAGGCCGGCGCTGCCTGGGCGGAGCCGTGGTCATGCCCCTCGTGGGCGCGGGCTGGTGCGACGAACGCGGCGGCGCCGACAAGAAAAGCCAGCCCGACGAGCACGGCTGCGAGCCGGCGCGCGGCGCCAGAGAAGGACGACAACATGGAAAACCCCGAACAGCGGACATGGCTTCGGGAGCGGCCCGGCTCGGCCGGGTCGCTCGCTCAGGCGATGTCGGGGGTTCTTGGTGGCTTCCTCAGCCCTTCAGGGGCGATGCCCCCTTCGACGGTTTCGAATGCGGGCAGGACGACCGCCGTGCCGACCCGCGTGACGCCGCCGTCGCGGCCGACCGGCGCGAGGGCGGTCGCGCAGAAGCTGCCGCAGCAGACGTCCTGACCGTGGGCGTCCGCCGTGCGGTCGGAATCCTCCGGATCGAGGGCCGCCTGCGTGCCCGCCTGCCCGTCCGGCGCGACGGCGCCGTGATCGTGCGCGCTATGGTCGTGATGGTGGCCGGCCATGCCTGCCGCCCCGTGCGTCGGAGCCGGCCGCGCCATCGCCGAGCCGTGGAGCACGAACGACGCGAAGGCCACGAGCATGATGCTCGCGACCAGGCGTCGGATATGGGTCCACGTGCGGTGCAAGTTCGGCCTCTGGCCGACAGATACGCTGCCGGCACAAAGGTTCAAGTGCC
>JAQGJZ010000449.1 GCA_028290385.1 Enterovirga sp. | reverse complement strand
GAAGGGGCGATCACCGGGTCCCAGTAATAGACCGGCTGCTCCGTGCCCGGCCGCTGCGTCATGCCTCGCCCGACCGGCTGGCCGTTGTATTCGAGCCCGTAGGTGACCTCCGGCCAACCGTAGTTCTTGCCCGGCTCCGGCCGGTTGAGCTCGTCGCCGCCGCGCGGGCCGTGCTCCACGGTCCAGAGCCGGCCGGAGGAATCCAGCGTGGCGGATTGCACGTTGCGGTGGCCGTAGGACCAGATCGCGCCCTGCACGTCCGCCCTGCCCACGAAGGGGTTGTCGGCCGGGGTCGAGCCGTCCGGGTTGATGCGGAACACCTTGCCGAGGCCGCTCGCGAGGTTCTGGGCCTGAACCCGCGGCTCGCGCTCGGAGCGCTCGCCCACCGTGACGAAGAGCTTGCCGTCCGGGGCAAAGGCGAGGCGGGATCCGAAGTGCATGGTGTTCTGCCAAGCGGGTGTCTGGCGGAAGATGACCTGCACGTTGTCCAGTCGCGCCTGCCCGCCCTCCTCGGCGAGCGTGCCGCGGGCCACGCTGGTGCCGTTGCCGCCGCCCTGGCGCGGCTCGCTGAACGATAGGTAGACGAGCCGATCCCGCGCGAAGTCGGGGCTCAGCGCGACGTCGAGCAGCCCGCCCTGTCCGCGCGCATCGACGGACGGAACCCCGGCTACCGGCGCGCCGGGACGGCCGTCCTGGCCGACAATGCGGAGCCGGCCGGCCTTCTCGGTCACGATCACGCGAGCGTCCGGCAGAAAGGCGAACGCCCATCCTCCCTGGATGCCTTCGGCCACCATGGTGGTCGCGAATGCGGTCGCCTGAGCGGGCAGGGGGGCGCGGGTCTGGCCGGGGAAGGCCGGCGTCTGGTTCGGCGCGTTCGGGGGCGCGGTCTCCGCGCTGGCGGCCCTCGCGGGGCCTGCCGCGCCCGCGACGGCCAGCACGGCCGCCACCGCAGCGATTGCAATCCGCATCTTCATGTCCTCTCAGGCTCCGACGGGGCGAACCAACAACCATCGGCTGCGTTCCAAGCTGCGCGGCAGCCGTGTCGCCCTATCGGATTGAGAACGCGATGCCCGGCGCCGTCCCGCCGCCTCCTGCCGAGACCCGGGTGACGCCGGCGGAGTTGCCCGGCTTGCAGGGGCTGCTCACCGTCGTGGTCGGGGTCGTCGTGGTCGCGGCCCTCTATGTCGGCCGCGACGTATTCATCCCGATCGTCCTGGCGATCCTGCTCAGCTTCGTGCTGGCGCCGCTCGTGAACCTGTTGCGGCGCGTCAAGGTGCCTCGCGCACCCGCGGTCGTTCTGGCGGTCCTGTTCGCGATCAGCGTCATGGCCGGGATCGGCGGCCTGATCGGCATCCAGGTGGCCCAGCTGGCGGCAGACGTGCCGCGCTACCAGGCGACCATCGTCGAAAAGGTCGACCATCTCAGGGATGTGACGCTGGGGCGCGCGAACGAGCTGATCCGGCGCGTGGGGCGACAGATCCAGCAGGCGAACGAGCAGCCCGCCGCCCCCAACACGCCGAGCGCGGCGGAGGAGACCAGCCCGCCGCCCCTGCCCGTGGAGGTGAAGGAGCGCGCCGCGACCCCGCTCGAGATCGCGCACAGCGTGCTCGGGCCGATCGTCCACCCGCTCGCGACCGCCGGCATCGTCCTGATCGTGGCGATCTTCATTCTCCTGCAACGGGAGGATTTGCGCGACCGCATGATCCGCCTGTTCGGCTCGCAGGATCTGCACCGCACCACAGTCGCGATGGACGATGCCGCGCGGCGGCTCTCGCGCTATTTCCTGACCCAGCTGGCGCTCAATGCGGTGTTCGGGCTCGTGATCGGGCTCGGGCTATGGGCGATCGGCGTGCCGAGCCCGATCCTGTGGGGCGTCTTCTCGGGCCTGATGCGGTTCGTGCCCTATATCGGGGCGTTGGTCTCGGCCGTGTTTCCCGTCGCGCTCGCGGCCGCGGTCGATCCGGCCGGCTGGTCGATGGCGCTGTGGACCGTGGCCCTGTTCGCCATCACCGAGCCGCTGATGGGCCATGTGATCGAGCCCATGGTCTATGGGCACTCGACCGGCATGTCGCCGTTTGCGGTCATCATATCGGCGATTTTCTGGACTTGGCTCTGGGGACCGATCGGCCTCCTGCTCTCGACCCCGTTCACCGTGGTGCTGGTCGTCCTTGGGCGGCACGTCGAGCGGCTCGAATTTCTAGACGTGCTGTTCGGGGACAGACCAGCGCTCACACCCGTCGAGAGCTTCTACCAACGCATGCTGGCCGGCGATGCGGACGAGGCGCTCGAACATGCCGAGCTCCTGCTAAAGGAGCGCTCGCTTTCGGCCTATTACGACGAGGTCGCCCTGAAGGGCCTGCAGCTCGCGGCCAATGACGCGACGCGCGGGGTGCTGACGCGGCCGCAGCTCGAGATGATCCGCGGCGCGATCACCGACCTCGTCGAGGATCTCGACGGGCACGACGACACCGACCCCGGCGCCAAGGACGAGGAGGATGCTGCCCCGGTCGCGCCGCCTCGTCGCGAGCAGGAGGTCGGGGCGGCGCCCGCGTTGGAGGAGAACGCGCCGGAGCCGCAGCGCCTTCCGCCCGAGTGGCGGCACGAGGGCGCGATCCTGTGCATCGCCGGCCGCGGCACGCTCGACGAGGGGGCGGCCTCCATGCTGGCGCAGCTGCTGCGCAAGCACGGCCTCGGCGCGCGCCTGGTCCCGCACGAGGCCGTTTCGCGCGGAAACATCACGCGCCTCGATACGACCGGCGTCGCCATGGTGTGCATCTCCTACTTGGAGATCAGCGGCAGCCCCGCCCACCTGCGCTACCTTCTGCGGCGGCTCCGGCAGAAGCTGCCCAAGGCGCCGCTGCTGGTCGGGCTCTGGCCGCGTGAGGAGGTGATCCTCACGGACGCGGCTTTGCGCAGTCAGGTCGGCGCCGATCACTACGTCGTGACGCTGCGTGAGGCGCTCCGGGTCTGCATCGAGGCCGCCGATGCTGCCGCGGCAGCACATGATCCGCCGGCCGAGGAGGCCGCTCCCGCGCCGACGAGCCGGGAGC
>JAQGJZ010000448.1 GCA_028290385.1 Enterovirga sp. | reverse complement strand
TAAAGCCGAAGCCGTTCTCCATCTGGCGCGCGGCGATCTCGTGCCCGGGATGCTGCGGCAGGCCCGGGTAGAGAACGCGCCCGACCAGCGGATGGGCGGCGAGGCGCTCGGCAAGGCGCGCGGCGCTGCGGGCCTGTGCGGCCGCGCGGACGAACAGGGTCTTCAGCCCGCGGTTCAGCAGATAGGCCTCGAACGGCCCGAGAATAGCGCCCGAGCCGGCCCGGAGGCGGGCAATGCGCTCCCAATAGGCGTCGCGTTCGCGCGCGGCGAGCACGCCGGCGATCACGTCGGAATGGCCGTTCAGGATCTTGGTCGCGGCGTGCATGACGATGTCGGCCCCGAGCCCGAGCGGGCGCGTGTGCACGGGCGAGGCGCAGGTCGAGTCGACCGCGAGCCGTGCGCCGGCCTCATGGGCGATCTCGGCCGCCCCCGCGATGTCGGTGATCGTCCAGAGCGGGTTCGACGGGGTCTCGATCCAGACGAGCTTCGTGCGGCCCGGCCGCATCGCGGCCCGCAACTTGGACAGGTCGTCCGTCTCGACCAACTCGACCTCGATGCCCCAGCGGGTCCCTTCGGTGAGGAGCCAGTTCCGCAGCGCCCAATACATCACGGCGGAGGCGACGACGTGGTCGCCGGGCTCCAGCGCCATGAAGCAGGAGGTCGCGGCCGCCATCCCCGACGAGAACAGGAGGGCGCCCGCATCGGCCTCCTCCAGCATCGCGATCACGCCCTCGGTCTCGCGCACCGTGGCGTTGTCCGGCCGGCCATAGACGAAGCCGGAGGAATAAGCGTTGTCCGGGTCGCGCAGATAGGTAGAGGAGACGTGGATGGGTGGGACGACGGCACGGGTGATCGGGTCGATATGGCCCATCGCCTGGGCGGCCATGCTCGCCTTCGACCAGTTGCGGCGCTCCGTCATGCGCAATCTCGTTCCTGAACCCGTTTTCGAGGCTGAGCCCTAGCGGATGAGGCCGATGTTGAACACCCGGGCCGCCGGAGGCGGGCATCGCAACGGAGCGTGGCCGCGGCTGGCGCTCGCCATCCTGCCGGTTGCCCTGGTGTCGGTCCTCGGCTCCTGGGCGACGCTGCCGAACATCCCGACCTGGTATGCGGGGCTCGCCAAACCGCCATTCACCCCACCGAACGGCGTGTTCGGCCCAGCCTGGACCGTCCTCTACGCGCTGATGGCCTTCGCGCTCTGGCGCGTGCTGTCTGCCCATCCCGCGCTGCCCGGCCGGGGCCGGGCGATCGCGCTGTTCTATGTCCAGCTTGGGCTCAACGGGCTGTGGTCGTGGTCGTTCTTCGCCGCGCACAGCCCTGCCGCCGGGCTGGCGAACATCCTGGCGCTCGATCTCGCCGCGGTCGTGACGGTCATCATGGTGAGCCGCATCGATCGGCTCGCGGCCTGGTGCCTGGCGCCCTATCTCGCGTGGATCGCCTTCGCGACCTATCTCAACGCGGGCGTCCTCGTCCTGAACTGACGGTCAGGCGGCGGGGCGGCGCGCTTCGAGCACGCGGGCCACGGCCGCGCGCGCCTCGGCGAGCGAAAAAGGCTTCGTCAGCACGTCCTCGATGATCACCTCGAGGTTCTTGGCCCGCTCGCGCTGGTCGGCATAGCCGGTCATCAAGAGGATCGGCAGATCGGGAAAATCACGCTTGGCCGCGAGCGCGAGCGCGATGCCGTCCATGATCGGCATCCGAATATCGGTCAGCATGAGGTCGAAGGCGCCGGCCTCCTCGGTCAGCCGCTCGAGCGCGTCCGACCCGTCGACCGCCGTCGAGACCTGGTGGCCATCGAGTTCAAGTCCGCGCTTGAGGAAGCCCCGCACCGGCTCCTCGTCGTCGACCAAGAGAATTTTCGCCATGATAACGGTCAAGTTCCGCCAAAAAGGTCCGGTTCCGCGTCGCCGTGGGCCACGACGCCGACGAACGGAAGCTGACGGTAATTGTGGGCGATATCCATTCCGTAACCGACCACGAAAACATCGGGGCACGTGAAGCCGACGAAGTCGGGCTGGATGGTGACGGCGCGCTTGCCGGGCTTTTCCAGCAGAACGGACACGAACACCCGCCTGGCGCCGCGCGCCATGAGCAGATCCTTGGCGAAAACGAGGGTGCGGCCCGATTCCAGCACGTCATCGACGAGCAGCACGTCCCGTCCGCGGACCGTGCTCTCCACGTCGCGCAGGATGGTGACGTTGCCGGACGAGACCGTGCCCGAGCGATAGCTCGACAGGTGGATGAACTCGACCTGGGGGGTGAGTCCCGTGCGGTGCTTCGCGCGGATCAGATCCGCCGCGAACATGAAGCTGCCCTTCAGGACCGCGATGACGAGAAGGTCGGGCGAGGCCGCTGCCGCGATCTCGGCCGCCATGGCTTGGTTCCGCTCGGCGATGGTCGCTTCATCGTACAGGACTCGGACGCGAGGAGTTGAGTTCATGCCTGGACCATCCGCCAGAATCTCACCGCAAGGCAACGGACTGATCGCCACTCCCCACCTGGAAGGACGCGACAAGGCGCGCTCC
>JAQGJZ010000417.1 GCA_028290385.1 Enterovirga sp. | reverse complement strand
AGAAGAAGCGGGTCTTCGCCGAGGTCACGTGCACCAACCAGCATGGTGAGACCGTCGCCGTGGCCACGAATATCCGGGCCTATATCGGCTGAACTGCCCCGTTTCGGGCGCCTGCGCGCCTGACCCGATCTCAATCAGGAGTACCGTGCTTTGACGACCGCTTCGGCCAGAACCGGTGGCCAGATCCTTATCGACCAGCTCCGGCTGCACGGCGTCGAGCACGTCTTCTGCGTTCCGGGGGAGAGCTACCTGGCGGCCCTCGACGCGCTGCATGATTCCCCGATCGAGGTCACGATCTGCCGCCAGGAAGGCGGCGCGGCCATGATGGCCGAGGCGGCCGGCAAGCTCACCGGCGCGCCGGGCATCTGCTTCGTGACGCGCGGCCCGGGCGCGACCAACGCCTCGCCCGGCATCCATGTCGCGAGCCAGGATTCCACGCCGATGATCCTGTTCGTCGGCCAGATCGATCGGTCCATGCGGGAGCGCGAGGCGTTCCAGGAGCTCGATTACCGTGCCGTCTTCGGCTCCATGACGAAGTGGACCACGGAGATCGACGATCCCGCCCGCATCCCGGAGCTCGTGTCGCGCGCCTTCCACGTCGCGACATCGGGTCGGCCGGGCCCGGTCGTCGTCGCGCTGCCCGAGGACATGCTGACCGCGACCGCCAGCGTCCCCGATGCGCGGCGCTACACCGTGGCCGAAAGCATGCCGGCCGCGGAGGATCTCGCCCGGCTCGGCGAGATGCTGCAGCGCTCGGAGCGGCCGCTCGTGCTGGCGGGCGGCAGCCGCTGGGACCAAGCCGCGGTCGACGCGCTCGTCAGCCTGTCCGCGCGCTTTGCGCTCCCCGTCGCGGTCTCGTTCCGCCGGCAATCGCTGTTTCCTGCCTCGCACCCGAACTTCATCGGCGACCTCGGCGTCGGCGCCAACCCGAAGCTCGTCGAATACGCGGCCTCGACCGACCTCGTCCTGCTGCTCGGCGGGCGCCTCTCGGAGCTGCCCAGCCAGAGCTACACGCTGTTCGGGATCCCGAACCCCAAGCAGACCTTCGTGCACGTCCACCCGGGCGCGGAGGAGCTCGGCCGCGTCTACCAGCCCGACCTCGCGTTCAACGTGGCTCCCGGATCCTTCCTGCGGGCGGCGTCGACCCTCGCGCCGGCCCAGGCGCCCGACCGTTCCGCCCTGCTGCAGGAGGTGCGCGCCAACTACATCGGCTGGAGCGAAACCCCGGCGGAGGTGCCCGGCACGTTCAACCTCGGCCGCGTGATCTGCGCGCTGCGCGACCGGCTGCCGAAGGATGCGCTCTTCGCAAACGGGGCCGGCAACTTCGCCACCTGGGTGCACCGCTTCCATCGCTTCGAGCGCACGGGAACGCAGCTCGCCCCGACTTCGGGCTCGATGGGCTACGGCGTTCCGGCCGGCGTCGCGGCCGCGCGGCTCGATCGCTCGCGTCCGGTCATCGTGGTCGCGGGCGACGGCGACTTCCTAATGAACGGCCAGGAATTCGCGACGGCCGTGCAATACGGCCTGCCCGTGATCGTGATCGTCGTCGACAACAGCATGTACGGCACCATCCGCATGCACCAGGAGCGCGAATATCCGCGGCGCGTGGTCGGCACCGAACTGCGCAACCCTGATTTTTCGGCCTATGCCACCGCGTTTGGCGGCCATGGCGAGCGGGTGGAGCGGACGGAGGATTTCATGCCGGCCTTCGAGCGCGCCTTCGCGTCGGGCAAGCCGGCGATCATCCACTGCATCACCGACCAGCAGGCGCTCACCCCCGGCCGGTCGCTGGATCAGATCCGGCACGAGGCCGAGCAGCGGCTCCGCGGCTGAGCCGCGGCCCCGTCACGGCGGACAGGACGCGATGCGCTACGACTATCTGGTGATCGGCGGGGGCATCGTCGGCCTCGCCACCGCGATGGCGCTCCTGAAGGAGCGGCCGGGGGCGAGCCTGCTTCTCCTCGAAAAGGAGGGCGATGTCGGCCTCCACCAGACGGGGCGGAACAGCGGCGTCATCCATGCCGGGATCTATTACGCGCCCGGCAGCCTGAAGGCGCGGCTCTGCCGGGAGGGTTGCGAGGCGACCAAGGATTTCTGCGCCGAGCACGCGATCCCGTTCGACGTCTGCGGCAAGCTCCTGGTTGCGGTCGACGGCGCCGAGGAGCAGCGCATGATCGCGCTGCACGAGCGCTCGCGGAACAACGGCGTCGAGGCCGAGCGGCTCGGTCAGGGCGAGCTCGCCGAGCTCGAGCCCAACATCCGCTGCGTCGGGGCTCTCCTCGTGAGAACAACCGGGATCGTCGATTACGGGCGCGTGTGCGACGCCATGCTGGCGGTCGTGAAGCGCGCAGGCGGGGAGGTCCGGCTCCGTGCGACGGTCGAGGCGGTCACCGAAAAGGGCGACAGGGTCGAGGTGCGGATCGCGGGCGGCGAGACGTTCACGGCCGGCAAGCTGGTCGCCTGCGCGGGCCTGCAATCCGACCGCCTGGCCCGCGCGGCCGGGCTGAAGGTCGACCACCGCATCATCCCGTTCCGGGGCGAATATTACCGCCTGCCACCGTCGAAGTCGCAGATCGTCCGGCACCTGATCTATCCGATCCCGGATCCGGAGCTGCCGTTCCTCGGTGTCCACCTGACGCGCATGATCGATGGCAGCGTCACGGTCGGCCCCAATGCCGTGCTGGGCTTTGCCCGCGAAGGCTATGGCCGGTTCTCGGTGGACATGAAGGATGCCGCC
>JAQGJZ010000392.1 GCA_028290385.1 Enterovirga sp. | reverse complement strand
CGCTGCCGAACCTCGTCTCGGCCGTGAAGGGCGGGCAGGTCGATTCGGCCATCATGCCGGCGACCGGCGCGACGCCCCTCATCGCGTCGGGCGACGCCGTTCTCCTCGGCTGGGCGGACGAGACGCCCTGGCAGGTCGCGGCCGTTTTCACCTCGCCGCGCGCCATCGCGAACCGCCGGGCCGCCCTCGAAAGCTTCATCCGCGGCTATCAGAAAGGCCTGCAGGCCTTCCATGCCAGCTTCCTGACCAAGGGGCCGGACGGGCAGGTCCAACTCGGCCCGGATGCCGAGAAGCACCTCGCGATCATCGCAAAGCATACCGGCCAGAGCCCGACCTCGATCCGCAACAGCATTCCCTACATCGACCCCAAGGGGCGGCTGCTGGTCGGCGACATCTACCGTCAGGTGCGGTGGTATCAGTCGCAGAAGCTCGTCGATTCCGCGGTCGATGCCGCCTCCATCCTCGACCTCACCTTCGTCGAAGGCGGTCACCTCGACGTGCCGAAATAGCGTGCGCCTTTCGATCGAGATCAGGTCGCACGCCTTCGACGAGCTGCAGGTTCTGGAAGGCATCGCGCTCGACGTCGAGGACGGCGAGATCGTCGCTGTCATCGGCCCCTCCGGCTGCGGAAAGTCCACCCTCCTGGGGATCGTCGGCGGGCTGATCCGGCCGACGGACGGCTCCGTGACGACCCATGGCGTACTCCCGGCCGGGACCCTGAACCCGTTCACGTTCGTGTTTCAGGATTTCGCGCTGCTGCCGTGGCGGAGCGTGGCCGACAACGTCGCGTTTCCGCTGGAGCACCACGGCCTGTCGCGGGCCGAGCGGGACGGCCTGGTCCGTGATGCGCTCGCCCGCACGGGCCTGTCCGATTTCGCGCGCGCCATCCCGAAGCAGCTGTCGGGCGGCATGCGACAGCGCGTCGGCATCGCCCGCGCGCTCGTCGTCCGCCCGGCCCTCCTCCTCATGGACGAGCCCCTCTCCGCGCTCGACGCCCAGACCCGGGAACTCCTGATGGAGGATTTCCTGGCGCTCTGGCTGCGCGACCGCGTCACCGCCCTGTACGTGACCCACAACCTCGATGAAGCGCTGCGGCTGGCGGACCGGGTCGTCGTCCTGTCGCGCCGCCCGGGCCGGATCAAGCGGATCGTGCCGATCGCCATT
Source organism: Enterovirga sp. (assembly GCA_028290385.1). Taxonomy (GTDB): domain Bacteria; phylum Pseudomonadota; class Alphaproteobacteria; order Rhizobiales; family Beijerinckiaceae; genus Enterovirga. Next base: position 5,520 of record JAQGJZ010000392.1, on the reverse strand, counting down.
CCGCAGCGTGAGCGTGCGGGGGGCAGCGCCGCAGCCACGCTGTCCGGCCTGCGCGAAGAGCTCTGGTCGCTGATCCGCGACGAGGCCGCCGTGGCGGATCGCGAGATGGTCCATGCGTGACGTGATCGCCGCCCGCGCCGTGCCGTTCCGGGGCGGCGGGTTTCTGCCGCGCACGAGCCGCGCGACCGCGTTCCTTGCCTTCATCGCCCTGCTCGCGGTCTGGCAGGCCGCGGTCTCGCTCAGATGGATCAGCCCCGTCTTTCTCCCTTCGCCCTACGAGATCGGCCGCGCCCTTCTCGAGCTCGCGACCTCGGGCGCACTCTGGGAGCATCTCTCCGTGTCGCTGGTGCGGATCGCCAGCGGCTGGGTGCTCGGCACGGCGTGCGGCTTGGCCGCCGGCACCGCGATGGCGCTGTTCTCGCTGGCGCGCTCGGTCGGGCTGCCGATGGTGTCGGCGCTGTTTCCGATCCCCAAGATCGCGCTTCTGCCGCTGCTGATCCTGTGGCTCGGGATCGGGGAGATCTCGAAGGTCACGACCATCGCGCTCGGGGTGTTCTTCCCGACCGTGATCGCCGTCTATTCGGGCATCGATTCCGTGCCGCGCAACCTCATCCGCATGGCGCAGAGCTTCGACGTGCCGTTCCGCGACATCGTCCGGAAGATCGCGCTTCCCGGCGCCCTCCCGTCTATCCTGTCCGGGATGCGGGTTTCGGCCTCGATCGCGCTTCTTCTTCTCGTTTCCGCCGAGATGATCGGCGCGGAGCGCGGCATCGGCGCGTTCGTGCTTCAGGCCGGCAATCTGATGCAGACCGACCAGCTCATGGCCGGTGTCACGGTCCTGTCCGCGCTCGGGCTGACCATCGGCACGGTGCTGTCCTGGGTGGAACGGAAGCTTTTGGCCTGGCGCTGAGCGGGGCTTGCGTGTTGTGAGAAGCAACGCCCTTCTTGTTTGGAGTCTTTGAGCCGGAGCCGGCGCGATGGCCGATGCGGAAATCGCGGCTGAGTTCCCTTTCGCACAGGACCCATCTTTCAGATCTGCACGTTGAGTGGTCGTCCTCATCGGACGTTCCTCCCAGACTCGCTCCGGTCGGCTTGCCGGCCGGAGTTTTTCTGTCCGGCCCGGCCGTTCAGCGCATCCCGGCGCTTCGTTGAGGCCCCTCCCCCGGCCCCCGGGCTCGTGGCGGACACGCTACGCGCGAAGATGGTCCCAATCCGTACTCGAAGCGCAACCGCGCGGCCTCCGGCATCGCGCTCCCTGCCGGATCCGGCTTTCCGCCCGCGCTTCCCTGCACGGTTCTTACCCAAAAACGGCAACGAGGGATTGCGGCTTAACCCGCCGTTAACCATGGCCGGGCGAGCCATCGGCAAAAGGAGAATCCCGAATGGCCGCGCCCGACGGACTACCAGCGCCGAGCACGAGCGAGACGCTCACGCCACTTGTACGCCAGCTTGCAGATCAGCTTCGGGCCACCCGGTCCGGAATGGCGGTCGCCAAGTCCTTCCCGGATCGGGAGGCCTCGGTGCGCCCCGCGCTGCGCAGCACGCTCGACGCGATCGCCAAGGCGGCCGAGCGCAGCCAGGCGCGCCAGGAAGCGATCGCGCTTCTCGAGAACCGCCTGAAGGAAAGCGAGGCGATGCTCTCCGCCCAGGGCGCCCGACTCGCGGATGCCGAAGGCAAGCTGCGCGCGTCCCAGGACGAGGCTCGCCGCGAGCGGGCCCGGGCCGACGACCTGCAGCGTCGCTCCTCGGAGCTCCTCGAAAAGACGCAGAGCATGCTGAGCGAGGCCGGCGACCGGCTCTCCGCCGCGGAGACCCGCGCGGAATCCGCCGAGGCGGATCTCGAATACCTGAAGAACTTCGTGCGGGAGCGCCTCGGCGCCGCATAGGATTTCTGGGTCAGAGCACCAGAAGGGCGAGGGAGAGCCCGATATTGGTGAGCTGGTGCAGGAACTGGTCGAAGCCGAAGACCCACCAGTAGCGGGCGTTCTGCGGGCCCCAACAGCCCCAGCGCCCGAGAACCGACTTGCCGCGGTCCACGATGAAGTGGACCACGAGGTCGACGAGAGCCAGCCACCAGAGCCGGGGCGCGACGCTCACCACGATTACGAGCGCCAGCCCCGCATGGATGGCCACATGGGCCAGCAGGGGCTTGGCCCAATGGTCCTTGCAATCCTTGCCGAGTGCGATCCAGCCGCTCTGGAGCACGAAATCCGCGAGGAAATGCTTCAGGCTGAAGGCCGCCGTCAAAACGGCCATGGTCCAGACCGGCGTCCAGTCGCTCGCCTGCGAAACCATAACCCTGCGGCCACTCCATGCGCCGGCGCGCTCGCTCCCGTTCGAACGCCCGCATCGGATGCGTGCAGGCATTTCGTCCGCCGTATGTGCGCCGGCACACACGAGCGGCAGCCCGCGCAGGGCGGGCGGAGTGGTGTATCATCCCGGCCTAACCAGAACGGTAACGCGCCGCCATGGGAACCTACGTCCCGCCCCGCTTTGCGTACCGTCCGGCCGCGGAGTCGAGGGGTCACACGGGACAACGGCGGCCGGTCGCGATCGTCGGCGCGGGCCCAGTCGGCCTTTCGGCAGCGATCGACCTCGCGCTGCACGGCGTGCCGAGCCTTGTGCTGGACGACAACGACACCGTCTCGGCCGGGAGCCGGGCGATCTGCTGGGCCCAGCGGACGCTGGAGATCTTCGACCGGCTCGGGGTCGCAGATCGCATGATGGCCAAGGGCGTCACCTGGCAGCGCGGCCGGGTGCACCGCCGCGACGCAGAAATCTACAGCTTCGACCTGCTGCCTGAGGGCGGGCACAGGATGCCGGCCTTCATCAACCTGCAGCAATACTACGTTGAGGAATACCTCGTCGAACGCGCCCTGCAATTCCCCGAGTTGATCGAGCTGCGCTGGAAGAACAAGGTGGTCGGGGTCGCGCCGCGACAGCTCGGTGCCGAGCTGACCGTCGACACCCCGGACGGGGCCTACACGATCGAGGCGGATTGGGTCATCGCGGCCGACGGCGCGAACAGCTCTGTCCGGCGCATGCTGGGGCTGCCCTTCCGGGGCCAGGACTTCGACGAGCGATTCCTCATCGCCGATGTTCGGATGGACGCGGCCTTCCCGAACGAGCGCCTGTTCTGGTTCGAGCCGGCCTTTCATGCCGGCCAGAGCGCCCTTCTGCACAAGCAGCCGGACAATGTGTATCGGCTCGATTTCCAGCTCGGGCCCGATGCCGATCCTGCCCTGGAGCGCCAACCCGACCGAGTCATGCCGCGCGTGCGGGCGGTCGTCGGCGAGTCCACGCCCTTCGAGCTCGAGTGGTGTTCCGTCTACGCGTTTCGCTGCGCGCGGCTCGAGCACTTCGTGCACGGCCGGGTGGTGTTCGCGGGCGACAGCGCCCACGTCGTGAGCCCCTTTGGTGCGCGCGGCGGCAATGGCGGCATCCAGGATGTCGACAACCTGTGCTGGAAGCTGGCCCGCGTCGTCGGGGGCCGCGCGTCGGAGGCCCTGATCGGGAGCTATGACGAGGAGCGCGGGCGGGCGGCGGACGAGAACATCCTGAACTCGGCTCGCACCACGAACTTCATGACCCCGAAAACCCGGACCGAGCGGCTGTTCCGGGATTCCGTGCTCGACCTCGCGCCTCATGCCGGCTTCGGGCGGGCGCTGGTCAATGCCGGCCGGCTTTCCCGGCCGTGCCTCCTGTCCGGGCTGAGGCTCCAGACGGAGGACGCAGACAGCGGCTGGGCCGGGCCTGTCCCCGGCGCTCCAGCTCCCGACGCACCGGTGACCGACGCCGACGGCCAGCCGTCATGGCTGCTGAACCATCTCGGGGGAGCGTTCGCGCTGCTCTGCTTCGTGTCGGACGAGGCCGAATTGGCGGATTGCGCGGCCCTGAAGGCTTCCGCCGTGAGCGTCGTCGCCATCGCGAGCCGAGCCCTAAGCCGTGCCGCGCCTGACGTTCTCATCGACCATGCGGGAATCGCGCATGCGCGCTACGGAGCCGAGCCCGGGACCGTCTACCTGATCCGGCCCGATCAGCACGTCGCAGCGCGCTTCCGCCGCTTCGACCCGGATGCCATCGAGCACGCGCTTCTGCGGGCAAGCGGGGCGGACCAGTCGATCAGGAGCGCCGCGTGACCTCCCGCCTAGACGTGAGCGACGGCTTTCTGGGACGCGGCGACGACGTCTACGAAGCGCTGATCCGGGCGCATGAAGGCCTGACGGATGACGAGAGCGCAGCGCTGAACGCCCGCCTCGTCCTTATTCTCGCCAACCAGGTCAGAGACCCGGGCGCTGTGATCGAGGCCATCCGCCTCGCGCGCGAAACGGGGCCCCCGTCAGAAAAGGCCTAGCCGTTCATCGCCGCCCAGACCTCGCGGTCGCGCTCGGCCGTCCAGATCACCGGGTCGTCGATGCCTGATGCCTCGTCGTAGGCGCGCGCCACGTTGAAGGGCTGGCAATGCTCATAGATCGCGTAGGTCGAGAATTTGGGATCCATCACGTCCCGTGCGGCCCCAAACGTCTCACGGAGCGTGAAACCGCGCGCGACCGACATTTCCGCCACGCCGTAGAGCGTCGTGACGAAGTCGCGTGTCAGGGCCACGGCCTCGGCCACGGTGCGGGTGCCAAGCAGCGCGTCCCCGCGTCCGGGCACGATCGCGCTCGGGTTGAAGTCGCGGATGGCGTCGAGCGTACGCGGCCACTGGCGCAGCTTGGCGTCGCCGCAATAACAGGCCGAGTGGTACTCAACGAGGTCGCCGGAGAACATCACGCCGGCATCGGGCACCCAGGCGACAATGTCGCCGGACGTGTGCCCGGCCCCAAGCTGCATCAGCTGAACCTCCCGCTTGCCGAGATGGATCGACATGCGGCCGGAGAAGGTGAGGTTCGGCCAGGTCAGCCCCGGGATGCTGTCCGCGTCCCGAAACAGCCGGGGGAACCGGCCATATTCCGAATCCCAATCCTGCTGCCCGCGCTCCACGATGAGGCGCTGCGTCTCCGCCGAGGCTACGACGCCTTCGGCCTGGTACGCGGAGGCGCCGAGCACGCGCACGGCATGGTAGTGCGAGAGCACGACGTAGCGGATCGGCTTGTCGGTCACGCTCTTTACGCGCTCGATGACGCTCCCGGCCATCGCGGGCGTGGCTTGCGCGTCGAACACGATGCAGCCGTCGTCGCCGACGATCACGCCCGAATTCGGATCACCCTCGGCCGTGAACGCGAAGAGGTCACGACCGATCTCGGCGAACGTGACCTTCTTGTCGGAAAGGTCCGATGTCGAGGCGAAGGCCTTGGACATGGTCACGCTTCTCCCGCTCGACCCGCTCCTCTGCGTGGCTTAGCGGCTGGCCGGCTCGGGTCAACTCCGGAGCCGCGTCGCGGCGGGCTTGATGGAACCGCGTGCCGGCCCTTCAAGCGTTGAGGCCCGTCGAGGCTCTCGGGTAGACTCCCCCTGAGGGTCACGGTCCAGAAGCTGCGTCGCTGGGGGCGACCTGCAATGTCGCCGGCGCATGCCGCA
>JAQGJZ010000383.1 GCA_028290385.1 Enterovirga sp. | reverse complement strand
GCGCAGCCCTCGAACTTCAGGATGTCGCGCTTCGACATCGGCAGGAAGTCCTGCGCGTGCGCGGTCGCCCGGAACGCGACGGCACGGCGCATGCTCTCGGCCGTCTCCGCGTCCGCGATCACCAGCGCGGCCGCCCCGTCCGAGACCAGCGAGCAATCGGTGCGCTTCAGCGGGCCGGCCACGAAGGGGTTCTTGTCCGATTCGGCGCGGCAGAACGCGAAGCCGAGGTCCTTGCGCATCTGCGCGTAGGGGTTTTGCACGCCGTTGCGATGGTTCTTGGCCGCGATCAGGGCGAGCGCATCGGACTGGTCGCCGTGGCGCTGGAAATACGAGGCCGCGATCTTCCCGAACACGCCCGCGAAGCCGGCCGGGGTGTCGCCGTCCTCGACGAGGTAGGACGCGCGCAAGAGGTTCTGGCCGATCTCGGGGGCCGGGGTGCGGGTCATCTGCTCGACCCCGACCACGAGCACGATGCGGGCCCGCTTCGCCTCGATGGTCTTGATAGCCTGGTGCACGGCCGCCGAACCGGTCGCGCAGGCGTTCTCGACCCGGGTGGCGGGCTTGAAGCGAAACTTGTCGGACGCCTGCAGGACCAGCGAGGCCGTGAAATCCTGCGGCGAGAAACCGGCGTTGAAGTGCCCGAGCACGACCTCGTCCACCTCGTCGGCGCCGATCCCGGCATGGTCGAGGGCTTCGTGGGTGACGCGGACGATCAGGCTTTCGACCGTTTCCGCATCATGCTTTCCGAAGGGCGTGTGGGCCCAACCGACGATCGCGGGCTGCATGCGTGTTCCTCCAGCGCGATAGGCGTCCGTGTGCGCGCATCCTGGACGGCGTTCGGCCCGTCAGCGGGCGGTGACCAGGATGCCTAGCACGCCCGCCACGATCAATCCCATGCCGAGCGTCTCGCGCCGGGTCGGCGCCTGCGCGAAGACCCGCCGCGAGATCGCCTGGGCCATGAGGACCTCGACGAGGGCGAGCGTGCGCACATTCGCGGCCGCCGTCAGAGCGAAGCCGATGAACCAGAACTGCGACGCGCCCGCACCGAGAAAGCCGGCCGTGATCGAGGAGCGCCATTCGCGGAAGCTGCCGAGAAGCGCCTGCCGGTCAAACAGGATCAGCCAGGCTGCCAGCATGGCGGTCTGCAGAAACAGGCTCCAGGCGAGCGCCGTCGTGGCCCGCAGAAAGGATGAGCCCGAATCCAGATGGAGGATGGCTCCCCGGAACCCGACGGCCGAGACGGCGAACATCGCGGCGGCCGCAATCCCGAGGGCCACCGGGAGCAGGCCGCCGCTCCGCATGTCGCCGGCCGTCCTGGGATTCCAGGACACCAGGACGACCCCGACCGTCGCAAGAATGATCGCGCCGACCGCAGGAATGGACAGGCGATCCCCCAGAAAGACGAGGCCGAACAAGGCGATCTGCAGGGCTTCGGTCTTGAGCAGGGCCGTCACCACCGAGAACGAGCGGTGCCGCATGGCGGCCAGCATCAGGGCGGTTGCGGCGATCTGCGCCGTCGCGCCGAGCACGAGGTAGAACCCGAAGCCCGGCCCCGGTCCCGGCAACGGCTCGCCACTGATTTCCAGGGCGACGGCCAGGAACACGAGGGCGAACGGAAACCCGTATAGGAACCTGACCTGCGTCGCGCCGAGGGTGCCGATCTTCTCGGTCAGGCGCCGCTGCATGGTGTTGCGCGCGACCTGTCCGACCGACGCGATGAGGGTCGCGGGAACCCAGAGGGCGGAGATATCCATCTGTGTGGTGAGGGTACGGGCTCTACGGTGCCTTGCTGTCGCCACCTATGGGGCCATAAGCTCCGCCATCCAAGCGAACCTGCGCCTTGCCCAGCCGGGCTCGGCGTTCTTTGAACACACGCCCTCACCATTGCCGGGCCGCAGCCCGCACGGAGACAATTGCATGGCGCGTCGAGCCGCCCTCTTCGTGGCCGGATGCCTCGCCTTTTTCAGCACCTGGGCCGCCCAGGCCGGGACGCCTGCCCTGGTCGTGGATGCCGCGACCGGCAAGGTTCTGGTCGCCGATCGGGCGACCGATCCCTGGTACCCGGCCTCGGTCACAAAGCTGATGACGGCCTATGTGGCGCTGGACCTCGTCCGGCAGGGCAAGTTCTCCATGAACTCGCTGCTGACCATGTCGCCCGAAGCGACCCGTGAGCCGCCGTCCAAGATGGGGTTCAAGCCGGGCACGCAGCTGACGCTCGAGAACGCGCTGCGCATCATCATGGTGAAGTCGGCCAACGACGTCTCCATGATGATCGGCGAGAACCTGGCGGGCTCGGTCGAGGAATACTCGGCCCTGATGAACGAGGCATCGCGCCGGCTCGGGATGCGGGAAAGCCGCTGGTACAACCAGAACGGCCTGCCCGATGAGCGCCAGCAAACCTCGGCGCGGGACATGGCGATCCTCGCCCGCGCGCTGATCCAGGAATTCCCGGAGCATGACGATCTGTTCCGCATCGGCGCCCTGAAGCTCGGGCGCCAGATCATCCGCAATCACAACGGCATGCTCGGCCGCTATCCGGGTGCGGACGGGATGAAGACCGGCTTCATCTGCATGGGCGGCTTCAACATCGTCGCCAGCGCGACCAAGGATGGGCGCCGGCTCATAGCGGTCGTGATGGGCTACCCCTCGGCGCGGGAGCGCGATCTCCGGGCGGCCGACCTGCTCGACCAGGGCTTCGCGTCCTCCGGCTGGTCGATGCAGACGCTCGACCAGTTGCCGCCTTCCGGGCTGATGTCGCCCCCCAACATGCGCTCCTATGTGTGCGGGCCGAACAAGCGCCTGCCGCAGGAGGATGACGAGACCTCCGTGGTGGCGTCGGCCCCGAGCGCGGACAACCCGATCGCCTCGCTCTTCGCGCCCAGCACCTATTCGGTCGCATCCGCGGGTGCGGCGCGGCCGCTGAGCGGCCGTACGTCGCTCGGCCCGCGTGTCGCGTTCGAGCCCATCCCGATCTGGCTCGGAGCGACCCCCACCAGCGTCGCCGAGGAGAGCCCGAAGGCGCAGGAGCAGATCGGCGCGGCGGGCGCCAAGCGCGTGACATCCCGCAAGGTGCGCGGCCGCAATGTCGAGCCGGTGGCGGCCGCGGCCTCGCTCACGCCGCCCGTGGCGGGCACCAACCCGGGCGAAGGCGCGGCCGTGACGACGCTGCGCAGCAATGTGAGCCCGGCCTCCCGCCCTGCCCTGTCCGCGAACCTGCACGGCAAGCCGGCCGCCGAGGCGAAGCCCAAGCTCGGCGCGCTGGGGAGCGGCGGCAAGCCGGGTTCCGGCCACGGCACGATCAAGCCGAAGCCGTCGCTGCCCACGGCAGCCCTCGAGAGCGCCGAGATCAAGAAGGACGCCAAGGCCAAGCCCAAGCCTCAGGCGAAACCCCCGGCCAAGCCGCAGAGCACCGCCGCAAAGCCTGCGCCCCGGCCCGAGCAGCGCGCCGCCGCCCCGAAGGCCCGAGCCGCAGCCGCCCAGTAACGGCGAGGTGGCCGGCGAGCTCCGGCGCGCCTAGATACGGGCATGGAGCCCAAACGCCCCCCCGCCCCCATTCCGCTCACCGTCCTCACCGGCTTTCTCGGGGCGGGCAAGACGACCCTGCTGAACCGCCTCCTGCAAGATCCGGCGCTGGCGGATACCGTCGTGGTCGTGAACGAGTTCGGCGAGGTCGGGCTCGACCAACTGCTCGTCGAGACGGTGGAAGAAGGCCTCGTGCTGCTCTCCGCCGGCTGCCTGTGCTGCACAGTGCGGGGC
>JAQGJZ010000438.1 GCA_028290385.1 Enterovirga sp. | reverse complement strand
AATCGCGCGAGCAGCCGTGATCTGCTCTTAGGCGCCTAGAATAGTGTTGTGGATAGAGGAGAATTTGCCCGGGCCTCCGCCGGGCTAACAACTGAAGTGAAGTCGGGTCGCTGAGCCTAGCGCCCGTCCCGGCAATCCCGAAAGCCCGGCCAGCCAAGGTCCTCGATTTTGCGTGGCGAGGCACCATCGCCTGTGCCAAAGAGGGGCACACGGCCAATCCGGAAGCCGCGGGGCACAGATGACGTTACTGCTCACGAACCTCGGCCTCCTGGACGTCGAGGCCGGCGCCCTGCGTCGCGGGCAGCAGGTGCTCCTGAACGGTGAGTTGATTGCGGAAGTCGGGGAGAACATCTCGGCCCCGCCCGGGACCCGTGAAATCGATCTTGGCGGACGGGTCCTCATGCCCGGCCTGATCGACTGCCACGTCCACGTGACCGCCGTCCGCCTTGACCTCGGGCTCGCCCCGGCCCGGCAGCTAACCGTCTCGCTCGTGGTCGCCGGCTCGTCCCGGGTCATGCGGGAGATGCTGATGCGCGGCTTTACGACGGTGCGGGACGCCGGCGGAGCCGATCGCGGCCTGAAGCTCGCGGTCGAGCAGGGCCTCTTCGTCGGGCCGCGCCTGTTTGTCTGCGGCCGCGCGATCAGCCAGACCGGCGGTCACGGCGATTTCCGGGCCCAGATCGACCAGCCGGACCCCGGCTACCTCGATCACACGATGAACGGCATCGGGCGCATTGCGGACGGGGTGGCGGAGGTGCAGCGCGCCGCTCGCGACGAGATCCGCCTCGGCGCCGACCACGTGAAGATCATGGCATCGGGCGGCGTCGCCTCCGTCGCCGATCCGATCGATTTCCTCCAGTATTCAGTGGCGGAGCTCGAGGCCTTCGTCGACGAGGCGCGGCGGGCCAAGACCTATGTGATGGCCCACACCTACACGGCGGACGCGATCGAGCGCTGTGTGCTGGCCGGAATCCGCACCATCGAGCATGGCAACCTCATCGACCAGCGCACCGCCGCCCTGATGGCCGAGCGTGGCGCCTACCTCGTTCCCACACTCGTTACCTACGAGGCGATCGCGCGCGAGGGGCGTGCGCTGGGCTTCTCCGAGGTTGGCCTGTCGAAGCTGAACAAGGTTCTCGATGTTGGAACCGAGTCGCTCCTGATCGCCAAGGCGGAAGGGGTGAAGATGGCCTACGGAACCGACCTGCTCGGCGAACTCCATCGCTGCCAGTCGGACGAGTTCCGCATCCGCGGCGGCGTCCTGAGCGCCGCCGAGGTCATCCGCAGCGCCACGCTTGTCGGAGCAGAGGTCGTCGGAATGGAGGGGCGCATCGGCACGATCGCGCCTGGGGCTTATGCCGATCTCCTCGTCGTGGACGGAGACCCGCTTGCGGATCTCGGGCTGTTGACCGGGCAAGGCGAGCACCTCGCGGCAATCATGAAGGGCGGCGCATTCGTGAAAAACGAACTCGGCTCGCGCCCGGCACGGCCACGGCACTAACAAAGAGGGACATGGGATGGCTTTGCTACGGGTTTCCAGGCGTGAGTGGGCGGCGCTCGTCGGCGCCGCGATGATTGCAGCGGCCGCGCCGGCATGGGCGCAGGACGTCTACCGCGTGGGCGCGCTGAACCCGGTGACGGGCGCCGGAAGCACCTACGGGTCCGGCATGCAGAAATCGATCTATGCGGCCGTCGCAGAGGTGAACGCGGCTGGCGGGGCCGGCGGGCGGCGCTTCGAGGCGCTCGCGGAGGACACCCAGACCTCTCCCGAGCCCGCCGTGCTCGCGGCCAAGAAGCTCATCGAGGTGAACAAGGCGAGCGCGATCCTCGGGACGTGGTCGTCGAGCGTGTCGCTGGCCATCCAGCCCCTCACGCAGGGCAGCAACACGATTCTGATGCACACCTCGTCGGCACCGACGCTCTTCAGCCAGAACGTCCGCAACCTCGGCTGGGGTTTCCAGTCCGGCAGCAAGTACAATGGCCGCGCCATGAACGCAGCGGTCAAGAATGAGGGCTTCAAACGGCCCGCCATCATGGCCTTCAACAACGACGCCGCCGTCGGCAACGTGAACGCCTTCAAGAGCGCCTACGAGGCGGAGGGCGGCAAGATCGTCGCCTCCGTGGTCTATGAGCCGAAGCGCACGAGCTACCGCTCCGAATTGGAGAAGGTGGTGGCCGCCAACCCGGACGTGATCGCCCTGTCCGGCTACCTGCCGGACACGACCATTATCCTGCGCGAAGCCTATGAGCTCGGCGTGAACGCCAAGTTCATCATTCCCGGCTGGGCCGCCGGGCCGCAGCTTCTCCAGGCGCTCGGCCCCGAAGTCTCGGAAGGCGTCCTGGTCTATGAATCGGTGCCGGATGCGAACAGCGCCGCCTTCAAGCGCTACAGCGAAGCGTATCAGAAGGCGCTCGGCAGCTCGGGCGAGGACAACGTCTTCGCGGCCCAGGCCTACGACATGGTGATCTCGCTCGCGCTGGCGATGGAAAAGGCGGGACCGGGAAGCGACAACCTGGCCATCGCGAAGGAGATCCGAACGGTCTCGAGCCCGGACGGCCAAAAGGTGACGAGCTTCGCGGAGGGCAAGAAGCTCCTGCAGGCCGGGCAGAAGATCAACTACGAGGGTGCCTCCGGTCCGCTGGACTTCGACGAGGACGGAAACGCGGTTGCGATCTTCGCCGTGAGCGCGATCACGAAGGGCAAATACGTCCGCAGCTACGTCCTGAACTAGGCGTTCCGGCGTTCCGTCGACTGGAGTTCGTGTTGCTCGCACTCGCACCGTACCTGAACCTCGCCATCAGCGGCGCGGTTCAGGGCCTCGTCATTGCGCTCGCGGCGCTCGCGATCTCGCTCTGCTTCGCGATCGCCCGGTTTCCGAACGCCGCCATCGGCGACATGATGACGTTCGGAGCCTATGTGGGCGTCGGCGGCCAAGCGCTGGCGGCCGGTTCCATCGTGGGCGGCGGGATCGCGGCGGTTCTGGCCACCACGCTCGTCAGTGTCCTGACGTACCTGCTCGTCTTCCGGCGGCTCGCCAGCAAGCCCCTCGTCGCCTCCCTGATCGCCTCGCTCGGCATCGCGTTCCTGATGCGGAGCATGCTCACGTTCATCCTCGGCTTCGACCAGCAGACCCTGCGCGTCCCAGTGTCCAGGGCCATGAACTTCTCCGGCGTGCGGATTCTGCCGATAGACCTCTGGCTCGGAGGGCTCGCGCTCCTCGTTCTCGCGGCGACTTTCCTGCTCCTTTTCGCCACGCCGCTCGGGCGGCGGATGCGGGCTGTTGCGGCCGACATGCAGCTCGCCCAGGCGAGCGGCATCCGCTCCGGACGTGTGATGATCGCCCTCTGGGCCGTCGTTGGCGCGCTGAGCGCAGCGGGCGGGATCATGGTCGGCATCAAGACGGTGGTGACGCCCGATCTCGGCTGGGACCTTCTCCTGCCCGCCTTTGCAGCCGCGGTGCTGGGCGGCCTCGGCAGCCCGGTCGGGGCGGTCGTCGCCGGCATCGGGCTCGGCATCGTGCAGGAGCTCGCGTCGCCCTGGGTCGGCTTTACCTACAAGATCGCGCTCGGCTTCGTGGCCCTGATCGTCGTCCTCCTCGTCCGGCCGGAAGGGCTGTTCGGCCGGCCCGAACTGGTCCGCTGAGATGTTGGCCTATCCTGTCGCGATCGGCACGGTCGCGGGCATCTATGCCCTCCTGACGCTCGGCCTGAACCTGCAATACGGCTTCACGGGCCTGCTGAATTTCGGTCACGTCGCGTTCTTCGCGATCGGCGCCTATGTGTCTGCCCTTTTTGCGCTGGCCGGCTACCCGGCGGCCCTTGGCCTCGCGGTCGGGACAGTCGTTGCCTTCTGTCTCGCGTATCCGCTCGGCCTGCTCTGCCTGCGGCTCAGGGCAGACTATCTGGCGATCGTTACCCTGAGCTTTTCGGAGATCGTGCGGCTCGTCATTGTCAGCGAGGACTGGGCGACACAGGGCACGCGCGGCCTCGCCGGCATCCCGCGCCCGTTCTCCGGCCTGGGCAGCGGCACGGCCGAGGTCGCGTATCTGCTCCTTGTCCTGGGCATGGTGGCGGTGGCAGCGCTCCTCACCTGGCGGCTGGCGCACAGCCCGTTCGGCCGCCTCATTCAGGCCGTGCGCGATGAGGAGGACGCCGTGCGCTCGCTCGGCAAGGATCCCGCGCAGGTCAAGGTGAAGGTCCTGATGCTCGGCAGCGGCCTCGCCGGCCTCGCCGGCGGGCTGTACGCCCACTACGTCACGTTCATCTCGCCCGAGCAGTTCCTCCCGATCATTACCTTCTATGTGTGGATTGCCATGATCATGGGCGGATCGGGCACCATCCTGGGCCCGCTGCTCGGCTCCGGCCTGCTGCTGCTCTTCCTGGAGGGCTCGCGGTTTCTCCGCGACGTCGCCCCGTTCGTGTCGGAGGTGCAGATGGCGAGCGTCAGGCTCGCCGTCGTCGGGCTCGCCCTCGTGCTGTTCATGCTCTACCGGCCGCAGGGACTCGTGGCCGCGCGGAACCGGGCATGACGCTGCAACTCGACGGAGTCTCCAAGTCGCTCGGCGGTTTCCAGGTGGTGAGCGGCGTCTCCCTGTCGGTGCCGCTTTCCGGGCTGACCGGCCTCATCGGGCCGAACGGCGCGGGCAAGAGCACCCTGTTCTCCTTGATCAGCGGCTTTCAGGCGGCGGATGAGGGCGAGATCAGGTTCGGCTCGCACCGGCTGGACGGGCTGGCGCCGGAGAAGCGCGCCCGCCTCGGCTTGGCCCGCACGTTCCAGGTGCCGCGCCCTTTCAGCCACCTCACCGTGCGGGAAAACCTTGCGGCGGCCGCGCAGAACCAGTCCGGCGAGCGGCTTTTCGACACCTTCTTCCGCATCGGGAAGGTCCGGGAGGAAGAGCGGCGGATCTTTGAGCGGGCCGACGGCATCATCGATTTCCTGAAGCTCGGGCCGGTCGCCGGCAAGAAGGCGGGCAGCCTGTCAGGCGGCCAACGCAAGCTGCTGGAACTCGGCCGCACGCTGATGATGCAGCCTCGCTACATCCTGCTGGACGAGCCCTTCGCGGGCGTGAATCCGGTCCTGATCGAGGAGATCTCAGAGCGGATAAGGGAGACGAGCCAGGCTGG
>JAQGJZ010000381.1 GCA_028290385.1 Enterovirga sp. | reverse complement strand
CGGCTACAACACGTTTTGCGAGAACCTGTCGATCGACCGGCCGTCCCTCATCGTTCCCCGAACCAGGCCCCGGCGCGAGCAGCTGATCCGGGCGATCTAGGCCGAAAGGCTTGGGCTCGTCCGGGCCCTCGTCGACGACGGCAGCGGGCGCGACCCGATGCTGATGGCCGAAGCGCTCCGGTCCCTCCCCGCGCAGAAGAAGCCCTCGGACGTCGTCATCCCGGGCCTGCTGGACGGCCTTGAGGTGATCAAGGGCCGCTTCTCGGCCGCGATCGAGGCAACGCGCGGGCTGCAGGCGGCGGAGTGACCGGGCAGGCAAGCGGGGGCGGGCAAAGCCGTATCGCCGTCCTCGTCAAAGGATATCCGCGGCTTTCCGAGACGTTTATCGCGCAGGAGCTGCACGGGCTCGAACGCCGCGGCCTCGCGCTCGCGCTCTGGTCGCTCCGGCATCCAACCGAGCGCTTCACCCACCCGGTCCACGGCGAGATCGCGGCGTCGGTCTCGTACCTGCCGGAATACCTGTACCAGGAGCCGCTGCGGGTGTTGCGCGGGCTGGCAGCGGGGCTGCGCCGCAGCTCCTTCCGGGCCTTTGCCGAAGCGGGATGGCGCGATCTGCGGCGCGATCCCACGCCCAACCGGATGCGGCGGCTCGGCCAGGCGCTCGTCCTGGCGCGCGAGCTGCCCGCCGATATCGGCCATCTCCACGTTCACTACCTGCACACGCCGGCCTCGGTGGCGCGCTATGCGGCCATCCTCACCGGCCTGCCCTGGACCTTCTCGGCCCACGCCAAGGACATCTGGACCACGCCGGACTGGGAGCTGACAGAGAAGCTGTCGGATGCGCGCTGGGGCGTGACCTGCACGCGGGACGGAGCCGCGCGGCTCCGGGCGCTCGCCCCCACGCCGGACCGGGTCGAGCTCCTGTATCACGGGCTCGACCTGTCGCGCTTTCCGGCCCCGCCGGCGGCCCGCCCGGCCCGGGACGGCTCGGACCCGGCCGATCCCGTGCGCATCATCACGGTCGGCCGCGCCGTCGCCAAAAAGGGCTTCGACGACCTGCTGCGCGCGCTCGCGGCGCTGCCGCCCGATCTACATTGGCGGCTGGCCCATATCGGCGGTGGCGAGATGCTGCCCCGGCTGAAGAGCCTGGGCGACACGCTCGGCATCGCGGGCAAGGTGGCTTTTCTCGGCCCCAAGGCTCAGCCGGACATCATCGCGCTGCTGCGCGAAGCGGACCTGTTCGCCCTCGCCGCGAAGGACACGGCGAGCCGCGACCGCGACGGCCTGCCCAATGTGCTGATGGAAGCGGCCTCGCAGCGCCTGGCCATTGCGGCGACGCGCTTTGCCGGCATTCCCGAGTTCGTGCGCGACGGCGAGGACGGCCGGCTGGCGCCCCCCGGCGACTGGGAGGCGATGTCGAACCTGCTGAACGGCCTCGTGCGCGATCCGGCCCGGCGCGCCGAGCTCGGCCATTCGGCCTATCGCCGTCTCACGGGGGACTTCGCGGCCGACGCCGGTTTCGACCGGCTGGCGGAACGGCTCCGGCCGGCGCCGGCCCGCGCGGCTCGGATCCGGGCCGAGACCACGGCCGGATGAGCCCCGTCCCGGTCGCCTTTTACGCGCCGATGAAGTCGCCGGACCATCCGCAGCCATCGGGCGACCGAACGATGGCCCGGCTCCTCCTCCGGGCTCTCGCGTTGGCCGGGTTCAGCCCGTCGCTGGCGAGCCAGCTCCGGACCTGGGAGCCGGGCGGCGACCGCACGCGTCAGGCCGAGATCCGCACTGAGAGCCTGGCCGAGGCAGAACGCCTCGCCGCCGTCTACAGCGCCGCGCCAGAGGAGACCCGGCCGCGCCTGTGGTTCACCTATCACTGCTACTACAAGGCGCCGGACCATCTCGGGCCGGAGATCGCGGCGCGGCTCGGCATTCCGTATGTCATCGCCGAGCCCTCACACGCGCCGAAGCGGGCCGGCGGCACCTGGGCGCTGGCGCACGCGGCGGCCGAGCGCGCGATTCGCGCGGCCGACGCGCTGCTGGTTCTCACCGCGCAGGACCGCCGCTGCATCGCTGCCATCCTGCGGCCGGGCCAGCGCCTGGTCGCGCTGCCCCCGTTCACGGACGTCGCCGAGCCGCATCGCGGCCGGGCCCGGCCCTCCGGCACGCCGCGCCTACTCACCGTCGCCATGATGCGGCCGGGCGACAAGCTCGCCTCGTACCGCCTGCTCGCGGAGGCCTTGGCGCATCTCGGGGCCCGCCCCTGGACACTGGACATCGTCGGCGACGGTCCCGCGCGCCCCGCCGTGGAGGCGCTGTTGGCGCCCTTCTCCGGCCGCGTCACGTTTCATGGCGTCCAGGGCGGGCCGACGCTTCAGGCCCTCTACCGCGAGGCCGCCCTCCTGCTGTGGCCCGCCGTCAACGAAGCTTTCGGCATGGTTCTGCTGGAGGCGCAGGCCGAGGGCTGCCCGGTGGTCGCCGGCCGCTTCGGCGGCGTGCCGGACGCGATGCTGCCGGGCGAGACGGGCCTGCTCGCCGCGCCCGGCGATCCCGCCGACCTCGCCCGTTGCGCGGCGGCGCTCCTTGCCGATCCGCAGCGCCGTGACAGGATGGGCGAGGCCGCGGCCCGCTTCGTCCGCACGGAGCGCAGCCTCGACAAAGCCGCCGAGATCCTGCGTGCGACGCTCCTCCCAGCTCTCCGGCCCCGGCTCCCGGCATGACATTGCGAATCCTCATCGTCGTCACCCATGTGCTGGGTGCGGGCCACCTGACGCGCGCCGCCGCGATCGCACAGGCGATGGCCGAGGCGGGGCACGACGTGACCCTGGTCTCCGGCGGGCGCCCGACGGCCGTGCTGCGCAAGGCGTCCTTCCGGCTGGTGCAGCTTCCGCCCGTGCAGGCCCGCGTGGCCGATCTCGGCACACTGCGCGATCCCGAGGGCGAAAAGGCCGGGCCCGAATACCTGCAGGCTCGGCGCGAGCTGCTGCTGCGCACGCTGGACGCGGTGCGGCCCGACATTCTCCTGACCGAGCTCTTCCCCTTCGGCCGCCGCCCTCTCCGGGAGGAGTACCTGGCGCTGGTGGGGGCCGCGCGCGAGCACCGGCCGCGGCCGCTGATCGCCTGCTCGATCCGCGACATCCTGGCCGTGCCGACCAAGCCGGACCGGATCGCGGACACGCACAGGATCCTGGCCGAGCTCTACGACGCCGCCCTCGTCCACGGAGATCCGGAGCTGGTCCGGCTCGAGGCGTCGTGGCCGGTCGGAAGCGGGGTCGGCGTCCCGCTCGTCTATACCGGCTATGTGGATACCGACCTGCCGCCCATTGCCACCTCTGAGAACGGGGAGATCGTAGTGTCCGGCGGGTCCAGCGCCGGCGCCATGCCGCTGTTCCGCGCTGCCCTGAAAGCCGCCCGCATCGTGCCCGAGCGGACCTGGCGCATCCTCCTCGGGCGCGGGATCAGTGCGGCCGACGCAGACGAGCTCGCAGCGCTCCGCCCGGACAACGCGGTCGCGGAACGCGCCCGGCCCGATTTCCGCGAATTGATGGCCGGGAGCAGCGCGTTTGTCGGCCAGGCCGGCTACAACACCGTGCTCGACCTCTTCGCCGCGCGGCCGCGAGCCGTGCTCGTGCCCTTCGAGGAGGGTGACGAAACCGAGCAGCGGCTCCGCGCCGATCTCCTGGCCGAGCGCGGTGTCGCGACCGTTCTGCCCGAGGCGGAGCTGTCCGGCGAAAACCTCGCAGCGGCAGTGCGCTCCGTCCTGGCCCGGCCGCGCCCGGACGCGCTCGCGGTGGCCCGGGACGGCGCACGCCGCACGGCCGAGATCCTGGCCGACCTCGCGGGCCGCCGCAGCGAGGCGTCAGCAGTCCCGCTCGGATGAACGTCGGGCCGATTCGCGCCGTGCTCGACCGCGCCGCTGGAGCGGGGCGCGAGCTCCGCCTGTGGTGGCGGGACGACGATGCGGTCACGGCGACGCCGGAGCTCGACCGGCTGCTCGCGCTGGCCCGCGCCGTCGGGGCCCCGGTCGCGATCGCCGCGATTCCGGCGCGGCTCCACGTGTCGCTGCGGATGCGCCTGCGCGACGAGGCCGGCGCCCGCATCCTGGTGCACGGCCTCGCGCACGCAAACCACGCGGCGCCGGGCCGCAAAAAGGCGGAGTTCGGCGACGACCGCCCGCTCGGCACGTTGGCGGCGGACGCCGGCGCGGGGCTCGCGAGGGCCCGGGACCTCGCCGGCCCGCTGCTGCTGCCCGTCTTCGTGCCGCCCTGGAACCGCGTCACGGCGACGCTCACCCCGCTTCTCCCGGGGCTCGGCTATGCGGGCCTCTCCACCTTCGGGACGGTGCGGCCCTGCCCCGACCTGGTTGTCCTGAACACCCATCTCGATCCGGTCGATTGGCGCGGATCGCGGGGCGCGCTCGAGTCTCTGGCCCTCGCCGCTGCCCTGGAGCGCGCCCTTGCCGATCGCCAGGACGCGCCCATCGGGCTTCTGACGCACCACCTGATGTTCGACGAGCCGCACTGGGCGGCAACGGCCGAGATCCTCGAATGCCTCGCGACGCATCCGGCAGTCCGATTCCCGTCGCTCGAAGAGCTCTGGAGTGCCGAAGGTCGTCATTGTACTGTGACGTGCTTGATGACTTAGACTTGGGCGACGAAGCAGCGCCGAGGCGATCGCGGGTGCAGCCACCCCTTCTTTCAGTGCGTGACCTCTCGGTCGAGATCCGCTCGGATCTCGGCGTCATCAAGGCCGTGGACGGCCTCTCCTTCGATATTCCGCGCGGCAAGACGATCGCCATCGTGGGCGAATCGGGGTCCGGCAAATCTGTGACCGCGCAGGCGATCATGCGCATCCTGCCGAATGTGGCGCGCATCGCCCGCGGCGGCATTCTGTTCAACGATCCGGCCGACAAGCACCCTCCCCTCGACGTCGCGGCGCTGTCGCAGGACGGCGAGCGCATGCGCCAGCTGCGGGGCGGCCGGATGGCGATGATTTTCCAGGAGCCGATGACCTCGCTCTCACCGCTGCACACGGTGGGGGATCAGGTCACCGAGGCCCTGAAGATGCACGCCAAGGTGAGCAACGCGGAGGCCAAGGAGCGCGCGGTCGACGTGTTTCGGCGCGTCGGCTTTCCGGATCCGAAGCGCGCCCTCGTGACCTATCCATTCGAGCTCTCCGGCGGCCTGCGCCAGCGCGCCATGATCGCCATGGCCCTGATCACGCGCCCCGCGCTCCTCATCGCGGACGAGCCGACCACGGCACTGGACGTGACGACCCAGGCCCAGATCCTGGACCTGATCCGCGAGTTGCAGACCGACACCGGCATGTCGGTGCTGCTCATCACCCACGACCTCGGCGTGGTCGCGAACGTCGCCGAGGAGGTTGTCGTCATGTACCGCGGCCGGATGATGGAGGCCGGCGGGCGCGAAGACATCTTCCGGCGGCCGCAGCATCCCTACCTGAAGGCGCTCATGAAGGCGGTGCCGCGCTTCGCCATGCAGCCGGGCGAGCGACTGACGCCGCTGCGCGAGGTGAAGAGCGCCGCGACCCTGGCCAGGAGCGCCGCCGCACCCTGCACCCCCGAGCGGAACGTGCTCGAGGTCCAGCATGTCGGGAAGACGTTCAAGCTCCGCTCCGGCTGGTTCAGCGGCAACACGCAGCAGATCCACGCCGTGAAGGACGTCTCCCTTGCGGTCGCGTGCGGCAAGACCCTGGGTCTTGTCGGGGAATCCGGCTGTGGCAAGACCACGCTGTCCAAGATGATCTCCCGGGCGCTCACGCCGGATACCGGGACCGTGCTGTTCGACGACGGGAGCGGCCCGCGCGACGTCCATCAGCTCTCGGGCGAGGCTTTGACCGCTTATCGCCGCTCCGTGCAGTTCGTGTTCCAGGACCCGTTCTCGTCCCTGAACCCGCGCATGACCGTCTATGAGCTGCTGACGGAGCCGCTGCGCATCCACAACGTCGGCAACTCGGACGAGCGCTTCGAGCGCGCGAAGGCGCTGCTCGACATGGTGGGCCTCGATCGCCGGAGCCTGCGGCGCTACCCGCATTCCTTCTCCGGCGGGCAGCGCCAGCGGCTCGGCATCGCCCGTGCGCTCGCGTTGCAGCCGCAGGTGCTGCTCTGCGACGAGCCGGTCTCGGCGCTCGACGTGTCCGTCCAGGCGCAGGTGCAGAACCTGCTCAAGGATCTGCAGGCGGCGCTCGGGCTGTCCTTCCTGTTCGTGTCGCACAATCTGGCGGTGGTGGATTACATCGCCGACACGATCGCCGTGATGTGCCGGGGCTACATCGTCGAGCAGGCGCCAGCGGCGGACCTGTTCCACCGGCCCGCCCACCCCTACACGAAGACCCTGCTCGCCGCGGTACCCGACCCCGATCTCGACCGGCCGCTCGATTTCGCGAAGCTTCGCTCCGGGGGCTTTTCCGAGCCCGCGGTCTGGCCCGAGCCCTTCCGGCTGGCCGACGGCGATGGCGGGGCGATGGTCGCGGTCGGCCCCAATCACCGGGTGCGGATGATGTCGACCGTGATTGCGGAAGCCGCCTGATGCTTCGCCGCGCCTGTCTCGTTCTCCTGGCGCTGGCATGCCTGCCCGGCGCGGCGCGTGCGCTCGACTACGTCGAAACACCGCTCTTCGCGGAGCAGGTCGCGAAGGGCGCGCTGCCGCCAGTGGCTCAGCGTGTGCCGCAGGAGCCCATCGTGGTCGATCTGGCGGCGCGCGGGCGCGAACTCGGCAGGTCCGGCGGCGAAATCGTCTCCCTCGTCGCGCGTGCCCGCGACATCCGCTACCACTCGGCCAGCAGCTATGCGCGGCTGATCGGCTA
The DNA here is from genome assembly GCA_028290385.1 of Enterovirga sp. GTDB lineage: Bacteria > Pseudomonadota > Alphaproteobacteria > Rhizobiales > Beijerinckiaceae > Enterovirga. The sequence goes on along the minus strand of JAQGJZ010000381.1, from coordinate 1,827 downwards.
CACGCAGGCGCTGACGCTGGAGCCGGACCTCCTGAGGGAGGTGCAGGCCGAGGGGAACCGCGTCTTCACCTTCAGGCTGCGCGAGGGCCATCGCTGGTCCGACGGGCACCCCTTCACGGCAGAGGATTTCCGGTTCTACTGGGAGGACATCGCCAACAACAAGGAGCTCAGCCCCTCCGGGCTGCCCGACTTCCTGCTCGTGAACGGCAACGGCCCGCGCTTCGAGGTGCTGGACGCCCTGACGGTGCGCTTCAGCTGGGATGAGCCCAACCCGCGCTTCCTGACGACGCTCGCGCAGCCGCGCGACCCCTTCATCTATCGGCCCGCGCATTACCTGAAGGGCTTCCATGCGCGCTACGCGGACAGAGCGAAGCTCGACGAGGCGGCCAGGAAGGGAAAGCTCAAATCCTGGGCGGGCCTGTTCAACCGCCTGGACGACATGTTCGAGGCCTCCAACCCGGACCTGCCGACGCTGCAGCCCTGGCGCATCGTGACGCCCGCGCCGGCGACCCGCTTCGTGTTCGAGCGAAACCCGTTCTACCACCGGGTCGATCCGGCCGGGCAGCAGCTGCCATATCTCGACCGCGTGGTGCTGGACGTGGCGGCCGGCGGGCTGATGGCCGCCAAGGCCAATGCCGGCGACGCCGACCTCCTGTTCCGCGGCCTGACCATGGCCGACATCCCGATCCTGAAGGAAGGCGAGCGGGCCAAGGGCTTCAAGACCCTCATGTGGCCCTATGCCCGGGGCAGCGAGATCGCGCTGTATCCGAACCTCACGGTCACCGACCCGGTCTGGCGGGCGCTGAACCGCGACATCCGCTTTCGCCGCGCCCTCTCGCTCGGGATCGACCGACGCACGCTGAACAACTCGCTCCTGTTCGGGCTCGGCACCGAGGGCAACAACACGGTTGTCGCCGAATCCCCGCTCTTCGAGCCGGAGCTGCGGACCCGGCATGCCGGCTACGACCCGACGCAGGCCTCGCGCCTCCTCGACGAAATCGGGCTCACCAAGCGCAACGGCGCCGGCATCCGGCTGCTGCCTGACGGGCGTGAGCTCGAGATCATCGTCGAGACGGATGGCGAGAGCGGGCTCGTGGTCGACGGCCTCACGCTGATCACCGAGTTCTGGCGCGAAATCGGGATCAGGCTCTTCGTCAAGCCGCAGGACCGCTCGGTGCTGCGCAACCGCACCTATGCCGGGCTCACGGTCATGGTCGCCGCGCAGGGCTTCGACCTGGCGCTGGCCACCGCCGCGATGCCGCCCGCCGAGCTCGCCCCTCTGCGGCAGGAATTCTATTCCTGGTCCAAATGGGGCCAGCACCACGAGACCCGGGGAGCCTCGGGCGAGGCGTGCGACATCCCGGAGGCGAAGCGCCTCGTGGACCTCTACAAGGAATGGGCCGCCGCGACCGATCCCGAGGCGCAGACCCGGGTTTGGCGCGAGATGCTGACGAACCACGTCGACAATCAATGGTCCATTGGCACGGTCGGCGGCAGCCTGCAGCCCGTCGTGACAAAGAACGGGCTCAGAAACGTGCCCCAGCGTGCGGTCTATTCCTGGGAGCCGACAGCCATGCTCGGCGTCTACCGGATGGACGAGTTCTTCTGGGAGCGGCCGTCCGGACGTGAAGCAGGCCACCCGGCCGCGTCCACCACGGGCTCAACGACCCCGGCCCCGGAGGCTGCGGGCCGATGATCCGGTTCCTGCTGGGCCGCACGGCCACGATGGCGCTGACGCTCGCCATCATCTCGGCGCTGGTGTTCTTCATCATCAAGCTGCCGCCGGGCGACTTCTTGACCAACCAGATCGCAGAGCTGCGCGCGCAA
>JAQGJZ010000362.1 GCA_028290385.1 Enterovirga sp. | reverse complement strand
CGGCTACCCGGCGGGGAAAGCCCGGGCTGGGATGCTGACCCGGCCGCCGAGTGGACGTTTCCGGCCGCCGCTTTGGCCCCGCCGCCCGACCCCGTGCAGGGCGCCTGGACGCCGCCGCCGCACGAGCCGGCGAAGCGGAGCGCCTTGCCGCCCGCGCCGGATCCTGCGGCGGACAACCCGTGGGGCCGGCCCTCGCTCGGCGCCGATCTTCCTCCGCTTCCGGCGCAGGCCGGCGCGCCGATCCCCGCGGCTGCACCGCCCCTGCCGGCCGCGCCCCTGCCGATGCCAGTCCCGCCGCCCGCGCCCGCACCGCTCCCCGGGGGGGGCGAGTTCCTGGCGCGTTTCGCCAAGGGCGCGGGCGTTTCGCCGGAGGTGCTGGGCTGGCGCGATCCCGGCGATGCCGCCGAAGAGCTCGGGGCGCTGATGCGCCTTGCAGCCGAGAACCTGAAACAGCTCCTGTCGGCGAGGGCGGAAACGAAGCGCGTCGCCCGCGCGGGCGGGCACACGATGATCCAGGCGCTCGACAACAACCCCCTCAAGTTTTCCCCGACGGTGGATGACGCCCTGAAGATCATGCTGGGCCGGCCCTCGACCGGCTATCTCGACGCACGCCGCGCCTTTGAGCAGAGCTTCAAGGACCTGAAGGTGCATCAGGTGAAGACCTACTCCGCCATGCAGCACGCGCTCAGGCTGCTGATGGAAGACTTGGATCCCGCCTCGATCGAGGAATCGACCGAGGGCGACCGTGGCATTGGCGCGCTGCTCGGCTCCAGGAAGGCGAAGCTTTGGGATCTCTACGTTGCCCGGTGGGACACGCTGACATCGCCGCACGAGGACGGGATGGTGGATGCCTTCATGATGTTCTTTGCAGAATGCTACGACCGTGGGCCTGGAAAAGGCTGAGTACGTCGCCGCATAGCAACTGTGTTTTTGGTGCGACAGGACTCGGGAATACTCGTGTATGAAGAGGTGTGGCGCCGGGGAAATGCCGCATTCAGCGTGACACTCCATTTCGGCTTCGATACCCTGGCGTTGGTAGGAGGATGGCCATGTCGCGCAGGTCGAACCTGCTGGTGCTTGCCGCCAGCGCAGCCGGTGTGATCGCGGCCGGGACCCTGGCGATGGCTCAGGCAACCGGCACGGACCAGGGGCCCTCCGCCGTCGAAGCCCGGCTCGCCTGGGCAAAGCGCCATGTCGAACTCGTCTGCCGTCCGCTTGAGGAGCAGAAGATGTTCGACCGGGCGACGCGCTGCTACAACGACGTGGCCCGCCTCATGGCCCCGACGCAGGCGGCTGCCCCGTCCGCCACCGCGGAGGCTTCCCCGTCGCCAGCAAAAACAGCGCCCGAGTCGGCGTCGCCTCCGGCGGCTTCCGCGCCCGCCAAGCCCCGTCCGGCCGCGCGCCCGGCCCCCGTGCGCACCGCCGCCGTCGCCAAACCCATCCAGGCCTCTCCGGCGCCCGTGCGCGCCGCCGCTGCCCCGGCACGCCCGCGTCCGGTCGCTCGTCCGCTGACGCTGGCCCTGAAGAACGGTCCGGCCGCCAAGCCCTTCGGGCCGGTGACCCGCTGCTCTGGGGTGAGCTGCCTTCGCTACACCCTGCTCGGCGTCGGGTTTTAGCGCGCAAGCGCCGGACAGGGGCTGGCTTCAGGCCTGACCCCGGCCCTCAACGCGTCTTGGGGGCCTCGGGCCCGCGCGCGTTCGCATTCCTGTCTGCCGAGGCGACGCCGCTGACATTCCGGTAGCGCTCCAGACGGAGCGAGATCATCGTTTCGAACTTGTCCTTCACCTCGGAGACGGAAAGCTTCTTGGCGCCGCCATCCGGCGCGCTCGCGTAGAAGATCGTCTTGTTCGCCTCGGCGGGCTTGGGCAGGAGTTCGGCCGCCGCGAGCGTCGGCGCGTTGGCGACCCGGTCGATCAGGCGCTCGGCGCCGTCCGGCCCGAGAAAGTGGACCAGATAAACCTCGCCGCCCGTGAGCGGCCGGCCGATCCGCTTCTGGATGCGGAGCGAGTCGCGCTTCAGCATCTCGGCCGCGAAGACGGCCGAGATATAGGCGTCGCGGCGCAATTCGAGGATGCGGCTGCGCTCCGGCGCCGGCAGCGCGGCGGTCTGGACGAGCTTGGCTTCCTTCTCCAGCCCATAGGCCGGCCCGAAGTCTCGGACCACGCCCAGCCAGGTCCGCTCGATGAACTGGAACAGCCCGGTCGCGGACGAGGTCTGAGCCTGGACCTCCGTCGCGAAGCTCGATTCCTTGTCCGCGATGGCCATCAGCAGCACGGGGTCGACCTGCGTGATCCGGGACGCGCGGATGATCTTCTCGACGAGGTGCCGGCGGATCTTCATGGGCCCGAAGGTCAGTAACTCGTCGGGATTGCGCGGCCCCTTGGCCTCCAGTTCGAGCGCCAGGGCGTTGTAGGCCGCGAGTTCGGGCCTTTGCTGGCCGCCCTTGCCCTTGAGGGCCGAGAGATCGCCCTTCAGCAGAGACTGGCCCACCGAGGGCGCGAGCTTCACGGACGGCGCGGAGAGCGGCTTGGCGCCCGTGACGTTCGCCTCCTTCGCGGCGCCGGGCGGCGGCGCGAGCCGGATGGACGGCATCACGGAGGCCGTGGAGGCGTCGGCCTCGATGTCCTCGACATCGTATAGCTGCTCGGCGACCTCCGCGGAAACGATCAGGACGGGCTTGTCGGAGGCGAGCGACAGGATCGCGGTCGCCTGTGCGAGTTCCTGGTCCTCCTCCGGCAGGTTGGGCACGAGCATCCAGCCGATGCCCGCACCGAGGGCGGCCAGCGCCACGATCCCGCCGATCGCCAGCATCTGCCATCGGTCTGCGAGCCGGGCCGCAAGGGAGCGATCCCGCGCCGCGTGTCCCGGCTCTGCCCGCAACGCCTCCGGCTGGGCCGCGAGGTCCTCGGTGAACTCGCGCACGCCGTCGAACCAATCGACCCCGTCCTGACCCGCCTCGCTCTCGGCCTTGAGCTGCAGCGCGCCGCTCAGCAGCAGCTCGGCGATGTGTGCGCCGACGCCGAGCTCGCGCCGGATGTCACGGGCGGTGACGGGCTCCTGGCCGGCAACGAGGTAGATGGTGAGAAACCATTCCCTGAGGGTCGGCTGAGCCCTGGCGAAGGGGCTGCCTGCGGCCGGGAAGCTCGACAGCCCGCAGCTCGTGCAGGCGAGGGCGCGGTGCTTGGGCACGAAGCGGTGCGGAGCCCGCACGTCGCAGGCCTTGCAAGGTTTGTCGCCCTGCTGAAGTCGAAGCAGCGCCTGGAGGCAGGCCTCCTCGGACAGCTGCGTCTCGAGCGCCTTGACGTGTCGCACTGGCGATCTCGCGCCGGCTGGGCGGGCGCGCCCGCCCGCTGGCCGTACCCTACAGGATCATGGCCCGGCCGGCGATATGCCGGTCAGCCGCCGAGCTTGAAGTAGCGCGTGGCGACCCCCGAGACCTGCCCGCGCGAGGTCTCGTCCTGCAATTGCCGGAACAGCTTGTCCGCATCGATCGGGCCCGCGCCCTTCAGGGCCTGGATGGGCCGTGGGGACGCGATCGCGATCACGAGCTGCGGCTTCTCGCCCCCGGAGCTCGCTTCGAGCCGGAGCGTGAAGGTGAGGGTATCGCCGCTCCGCTTCGAGAAAGGCCCGAGGTTGTGCACGAGGCCGTCGTCGGCGACGAGCAGGATCTCGATGTTGGTGTCGGCCTTGGCGTCCACCGTGCCGCTCAGCTCCTGCCCGCTCCGCAGCCTGTCCGATTTGAGCGTCAGGCGGGGAGGGCGGGCGCCGCGCTGCGCCGCCTTGCGGGCCAGGAACTCCACCACCGGGCACTGCGCGCTCGTCACCTGACGCAGGCTGATCTCGGGCTCGAAACCCATGTTGCGCTGAAACGCGCTGTCGAAATCCAGGAAGGGGGTCGGGCTCGCGCCAAAAGCCTCGATCCTGGCCTCGCGCGCCGCGATCGCGATCGGGGCGACGAAGAAGCAATCGCCGCCGCTGTAGTCGCGCAGATAGGTCGCGACCTGGTCCGGGCTCGCCGGTCCGGTGCGGGCGGGGGGCGGCGGATCGGGCGGGGGCGGGACTGGGACCTCCTGGATT
>JAQGJZ010000357.1 GCA_028290385.1 Enterovirga sp. | reverse complement strand
CTGCTGCCGCCCTGGCCCACCATGGCTGGAGCTCCTACGATTCCGCAAAGCTCATCAAGGCGACCGGCCCGCTGAAGGCGGTCGCCTGGCGCAATCCGCACGCCGAGGCACAGATGGAGCACGAGGGGCGGACCTGGGCCGTGATCCTCGCCCCGACGGGCCGGATGGAATCGCGCGGCCTCGCCCCCGACATGCTGAAGGCCGGCACGGTCGCGACCGTGGAAGGCTATCCGCGCACGGACGGCACGCCGGAGATGCGGCTGGAGCGCATTACGGTCGCCGGCAAGACGGTCGAGCTGCGCTAGCCATCCGGTGGAGTGGCCGGCCGAAGCCGCCGCCGCGCTGGGGGCCTCCGCCTTCGCGGGCTGGGCCCGCGGCCCGGCTTATGCCTGGCTCAATGTCGGGCATCTGCTCGGGCTGGTCCTGCTGGTCGGCTCGATCGGCATCCTGGACCTGCGGCTGTGCGGGCTGGGCCGCGCCGTGCCGCTGCCGCCGCTCGCCCGCTTCCTGACGCCGCTCGCGCTCGCCGGGCTCATCGTCGCGATCCCGACGGGGTTCGGGCTGTTCGCGGCGGATGCGACCTCGCTCGTCGGCTCGGCCACCTTCCGCTGGAAACTCGCCCTCGTCGCGCTAGGCCTGCTGAACGCGGCGGCGTTCCGGCTCGCCTGGAATCGCCAGCTCGAGGGCTGGGACGAGCGGCCGAGCGTGGCGGGCCGCGCACTCGCCGCGGCCTCGCTCGTCATCTGGCTGGCCGTCGGAACGCTCGGCCGGATGATCGCCTATACCTGAGCGGCGTCAGGCCGCCGGCGCCGCACCTTCGGGCTGGAGCGCCTTGGCAAAGTTGGTGAAGAACTCGTCGGCGTATTTCTTCGCGACGCCGTTGATCAGCCGGCCGCCGAGCTGGGCGATCTTGCCTCCCACCTGGGCTTCGACGTCGTAGTTCAGCACGGTGCCGCCGCCCTCGGCATCGGTGAGCCGCACCTTCGCGCCGCCCTTGGCAAAGCCCGCGATGCCGCCCTGGCCCTCGCCCGAGATGGTGTAGCCGTTCGGGGCGTCGATATCGGACAGGGTGACGTTGCCCTTGAACGTCGCCTTCACGGGCCCGACCGCCACCTTGGCCGTCGCCGAAAAGCCGTTGTCGCCCGTGCGCTCCAGCTCCTGGCAGCCCGGGATCGAGCGCTTCAGCACCTCCGGGTCGTTCAGGGCGTCCCACACCGTCGCGCGATCCGCCGGCAGCGTCACGGCGCCAGCCATCGTCATTGCCATCTCGTCACTCCCCCCTGGTCCAAGTGCGGCCCTTCTGCCACCCCGAGGCGGCGCTGGAAAGTCGCGCGGTGCTGCCGCCGAGCATAGCCGTGGGCCGGGACCGCCCTCCCGTTGGATCGCTGGCCCTTTCCGTGCATGATCGATTCCGGTGAAGGCATTCATACCGACCGTGAATGCGATCTGAGGTGGTAGCGAGCGCATGGAAGTCTTCGTGCAGCAGCTCATCAACGGGCTGACGCTGGGTTCGATCTACGGCCTCATCGCCATCGGCTACACGATGGTGTTCGGCATCATCGGCATGGTGAACTTCGCGCATGGCGACGTCTTCATGCTGTCGGCGTTCATCGCGCTGATCTTCTTTCTCATTCTCACGACCTGGCTCGGCATCTCGTCCATCGCGCTCGCCCTCCTGGTCGTGATGGTCATCGCCATGGTGCTGACCTCGCTCTGGGGCTGGGCGCTCGAGCGCCTCGCCTACCGGCCGCTGCGCGGCTCGTTCCGGCTCGCCCCGCTGATCTCGGCGATCGGCGTTTCGATCTTCCTGTCGAACTTCGTCCAGGTCGCGCAGGGGGCGCGCAACAAGCCGACCCCGCCGATGGTGCCGGACGTGATCCCGCTCTTCGAGCGCAACGGCTACGTCGTCGCCCTCTCCTACAAGCAGATCATCATCATGGCGGTCACGGCCGTGCTGCTCGCCATGTTCTGGTACGTGGTGCAGAAGACCTCGCTCGGCCGCGCCCAGCGCGCCTGCGAGCAGGACCGCAAGATGGCCGCGCTGGTCGGAATCGATGTCGACCGGACGATCTCGCTGACCTTCGTGATGGGGGCCGCGCTCGCGGCCGTCGCGGGCACGATGTACCTGCTCTATTATGGCGTGGTGAACTTCAACGACGGCTTCGTGCCGGGCGTGAAGGCGTTCACGGCGGCGGTGCTCGGCGGCATCGGCTCGCTGCCCGGCGCGGTAATCGGCGGCCTGATCATCGGGCTGATCGAGACCCTCTGGTCGGCCTATTTCTCGATCGAATACAAGGACGTGGCCGCCTTCTCGATCCTCGCCATCGTGCTCACCTTCATGCCCTCGGGGATCCTGGGGCGGCCGGAGGTCGAGAAGGTCTGATGTCGGCCATCCACCCGACCTCCGTCGCGCCGACCTCCGACGCGGCGCTGACGGGCGGAGACGTCGCGTCCGCCGACCGCAGGCCGCTCGATCTCGCCAAAACGGTCAAGAGCGCGCTCCTTGCCGCGCTGGTGATGTTCGGCCTGTCGGTTCCGATCCTGCTGCTCCGCACCGAGCAGGGAGGCGCGGGCGGCCTCATCCTGGTGCCGCGGTGGAACCTGGTTCTCGTCGCATGCGGCCTCGTGTTCCTGGCGCGGCTGGCGATCGGGCTGCTCGGCGGCGATGAAGGGCTGTTCCGCCGTGCGCGGACCCGCAAGGCGTCGGTCACCGTCTCGGCCGATCCGGCACGGCAATCCGGGTTCCGCTTGGCGACGCTCGCGACGCCGCTCTTCATCGGGGCGGCGCTCGCGTTCCCGGCGGTCGTCTTTCTGCTGAAAGGCGGACTGTCCGAGTCGCGCTACTGGATCGACCTCGGCATCCTGATCCTCACCTATGTGATGCTCGGCTGGGGGCTGAACATCGTGGTCGGGCTCGCAGGCCTCCTCGACCTCGGCTACGTCGCCTTCTACGCGGTCGGGGCCTACTCCTACGCCCTGCTCTCCACGACGTTCGGGCTGTCCTTCTGGGTGTGCCTGCCGCTCGCCGGCATTCTCGCGGCGTTCTGGGGCATCCTGCTCGGCTTCCCCGTCCTGCGGCTGCGCGGCGACTACCTCGCCATCGTGACGCTCGCCTTTGGCGAGATCATCCGGCTCGTGCTGATCAACTGGGTCCACGTGACCGGCGGCGGCGCCGGCATCTCGTCCATCCCGCGGGTCACGTTCTTCGGCATCCCCTTCACGGCGGACGAGGACGGGTTCGCGGCCCGGTTCGGGCTGGAATTCAACCCGATGCAGCGGGTCGTCTTCCTGTACTACCTGATCCTGGTCCTGGCCTTCGTCACCAACCTGGTGACCATCCGGCTTCGCCGGCTGCCGATCGGCCGCGCCTGGGAAGCCCTGCGCGAGGACGAGATCGCCTGCCGCTCGCTCGGCATCAACACGACCAACACGAAGCTCACGGCCTTCGCGATCGGCGCGATGTTCGGCGGTTTCGCCGGCTCGTTCTTCGCCGTCCGCCAGGGCTTCATCAGCCCCGAAAGCTTCAACTTCCTGGAATCCGCCACGATCCTCGCCATCGTGGTTCTCGGCGGGATGGGCAGCCAGGTCGGGGTCGCGATCGCGGCGATCGCGATGGTGGGCGGGCCCGAACTGCTGCGCATCCTCGGATTCCTCTAGGCGGTCTTCGGCGAGGGCTTCGACCCGAACGAATACCGGCTGCTGCTCTTCGGCCTGGCAATGGTCGCCATGATGGTGTGGCGGCCGCGCGGCCTGATCTCGGTCCGCGAACCGTCCGTCGTGTTCAGGGAGCGGAAATCGATCTCCGGCTCGCTCGTGAAGGAGGGCCACGGCTGATGG
>JAQGJZ010000436.1 GCA_028290385.1 Enterovirga sp. | reverse complement strand
CGAGCGCGCGGCCATCGACCGCAATCCCGGAGCCCGCCCCGGTTCCGATGATGACGCCCCACACCACGGAGGCGCCGGCGCCGGCGCCGTCGACAGCCTCCGAGACGGCGAAGCAATTGGCGTCGTTTTCCACCCGGACCGCGCGCCCGAGCGCGCCTTCGAGGTCCTTGTCCAGCGGCCGGCCGTTATTCCAGGTCGAGTTGGCGTTCATGATCAGGCCGGTCCGGGGCGAGATCGCCCCGGGCACGCCGATGCCGACGCTGCCCCGCCGCCCTGTCGCGGTCTCGGTCTGGGCCACGAGATCGGCGATCGCCGCGATGCAGCCGTCGTAATCGCCCTTCGGCGTCGCGACGCGGCGCCGGTCGAGCACCGCGCCGTCCTCAGACAGCGCGATCGCCTCGATCTTGGTGCCGCCCCAGTCGATGCCGATCAGCATTCTCAGGGAGCCACGTTCAGCGCGGCCTCGACCTCGCGGGCGCGGCCGAGCCGCCGAAAGGTGTCGGCGAGCTGCGGGCGCGTGGCGATCTGGCGGGCATGGAGACGGCTCACCTCGGCTGAGAGCCGCCCACCCCGGCCGAGGATCGCGTCCGCGAACTCCGTCATGCGCAGGTTCGGCCAGGCCTGCGGCCGGATGGCGGTGAGCCGGCCGAGGATCGAGGCTTCGTCCTCGTCCGGGTAGGCCTGGGCGAGCAGCATGGTCATGGCGGCGGTCGAGCGCGAGATGCCCATGTGGCAGTGGACGAGCAGGTGCCCCTCCTCGCGCTCATGCGCATCGGCCGCGAGGTCGTCCGCGAAGCCGAGAATCCGCTCCACGTGCTCCGGCTCGGGCAGGATCTGGCCGGGGGTCGGCTCGACGATGTCGTGGAACCGCAGCGTCAGCCGGTGGTGCCGGTCCCAGCGCGCGAAGTTCTCCGGGTCGGGCCAGTCCGGATCAAGGATCGACAGCACATGCGTGACCCGCCGATCCGAGTGCCCGTCGAGCTCTTCGAGACCACAGATGGTCAGAAGCGAGATGCGCGCGCGTTCCATACCGGCGCTCTAGCGGATTCTCGCGCCCGAACCTACGGGCGTCGCCTCAGCCTTTCGCGCCGGCCGTGATCGGCTCCTGGTAGGCGAGGCCCATGTCCCACGGAAAATAGATCCAGGTGTCCTGGCTCACCTCGGTCACGAAGGTGTCGATCACCGGGCGCCCGGCGGGCTTTGCGTAGATCGCCGCGAAATGCGCCTTGGGCAGCATCCTGCGGACGATCTGGGCGGTCTTTCCCGTGTCCGTGAGGTCGTCGATCACGAGGATGCCCGTGCCGTCCGGGCCGAGCGATGTCACGCTGTCCGCGATCCCCTTCAGGACGGTCAGCTCACCCTGGTTCTTGTAGTCGTGGTAGCTCGCGACGCACACGGTCTCGATCAGGCGGACATCCAATTCGCGGGCGACGATCGCGGCCGGGACGAGGCCGCCGCGCGTGATGCAGACGATGGCCTTGAACGGACCGGCCGAGGCGAGCCGCCAAGCGAGCGCGCGGGCGTCGCGGTGGAACTGGTCCCAGGAAACCGGGAAAGCTTTCTGCTGCGGGTTCGCCATGCGTCCGTCGGGACCTCCTCGTCGCGGCACGCGGGCTCTTACGCGCCTCGGGAGAACTTGTCATTCAGCCCCGGTGCAGGAGCACGGGTGTAAGAAGCTTCTTGCGAACCGTGCGGGACCGGACACGTTGACAGGCGCGATCACTGTCGCGAGCCGGGACCCGCGGTCCCACCCGGAGCACACCCGCCGATGCGGCTCATCCGTCTCTACGTGCGCGTCCTCGGCCAGCTCGGCTCCGACCTCCGCCTCGGCGCCGTTCTGGCTGCGGCGAATATCGGCCTCGCGATCGCCGCCTTTGCCGAGCCGATCCTGTTCGGGCGGATCATCGACAGGCTGACGCAGGGCGCCGGGGGCGCCACCGTCACCTTCTCGTCCCTGCTCCCGCTGCTCGGGGCCTGGATCGGCTTTGGGCTGTTCACCATCGGGGCCGGCGTTCTGGTCGCGCTGCATGCCGACCGGCTGTCCCATCGCAGCCGCCTCGGCGCGATGGCGAACTACTTCGAGCACGTGCTCGAACTGCCCCTCGCCTTCCACACCTCCACGCATTCCGGGCGGGTGCTGAAGGTGATGCTCGAAGGCTCGAACGGCATGGCGTGGCTGTGGCTCGGCTTCTTCCGCGACCATTTCGCGGCTCTCGTCGCGCTCACCATCCTGCTGCCGCTGACGCTGTTCCTGAACTGGCGCCTCGGACTGCTGCTCGTGGTGCTGGTCGGGGTCTTCACGGTCCTGACCGCGATCGTCCTGCGCAAGACCGAAACCCTGCAGGGCCGCGTCGAGCGCTACCACTCGACGCTTGCCGAGCATGCCTCGGACGCGCTTGGCAACGTCCCGGTGATCCAGTCCTTCACGCGGACAAAGGCGGAGACGGGAGCGCTGCGCAACATCATCGGCGAGCTGCTTGCGGCGCAGACGCCCGTCCTGTCCTGGTGGGCGCTCGCCTCCATCGCGACGCGCGCCTCCGCGACGCTGACCGTGACCGCCATCTTCATGCTCGGCACCTGGCTGCACCTGCGCGGCCTCGCCTCCATCGGCGACGTCGTCATGTTCATGTCCATCGCGACCATGCTGATCGGCCGCCTGGAGCAGGTCGTGTCCTTCGTGAACCAGCTCTTCCTGCAGGCCCCGAAGATGGCCGAATTCTTCGAGATCCTGGATACCGCGCCCGCCGTGCACGACCGGCCGAACGCCAAGAACCTCGACCGGCCGGAGGGCCGGGTCGAGTTCGACAACGTCTCCTTCTCCTATGACGGCAAGCGCACCGCGGTGGCGGACGTGTCCTTCACGGTCGCTCCGGGCGAGAACGTCGCCCTTGTCGGCGCGACCGGCTCGGGCAAGTCGACCACCCTCGGCCTGCTGCACCGGGCGTTCGATCCGCAATCCGGCTGCATCCGCATCGACGGGGAGGACATCCGCGACATCTGCCTCGCCTCCCTGCGCCGAAACCTCGGCGTCGTGTTCCAGGAGCCGATGCTGTTCGCGCGCTCGATCCGCGAAAACCTGCTCGTCGGCCGGCCGGACGCGACCGAGGCCGAGATGCTCGACGCCCTGGAGCGCGCCCAGGCGGCCGAGTTCATTCAGCGCCAGTCGGACGGGCTGGATTCGGTCATCGGCGAGCGCGGCCGCTCGCTCTCCGGCGGCGAACGCCAGCGCCTGTCGATCGCCCGCGCCCTACTGAAGAACCCGCCGATCCTGATCCTGGACGAAGCCACGAGCGCGCTGGATGCCGCGACCGAGCGCAAGCTCCAGAGCGCGCTCGAAGAGGTGATGAAGGGCCGCACCACCTTTGTGATCGCGCACCGCCTCGCCACGATCCGGAACGCCGATCGCATCCTAGTCTTCGACGCGGGTCGGGTGATCGAATCGGGAACGTTCGACGAGCTCGTGGCTAAGGGCGGGCGCTTCGCCGAGCTCGCGCAGGCGCAATTCATGGTGAGCGACGGGCGGCCGCCGGTCGCCCCGACCCGGCCGACGCTCGCCTTGGTCGGCGGGGCATGAGCTTGCGGCAGCGGGGCACGCCATCCTGCATTGCGCGACCGCTGCCGCTCCCTCATCTTGGCCGTAAGGCGCCCTTGCGTCCCTCGCCGGGGGACGCGTCGGACGATTGTCATCGCTGCGGATTAGACGTGCCTGCACGGCACGCCGCGCGCGAAGCGGGACAGGTATGAGCACGAGCTTTTTTCAGGACATGCTCGGCGAGATTGCCGAACGCGGGCGCAGCTTGCTCGAACGCTCGGCCGTGGTGCCGGCGATCTCCCGCGTCGGCTGGCGCAACGCCGCCCGGAGCCAGACCATCGCGGAGCTCTCGCACGCGCTGCTGTCAGGCCGCGGCGAAGCGTCCGGCGTCGCGATCGCCAAGCAGGTGCTCGACCTCTACGCCCATCTCTCGCCAGAGGACCGCACGGAGTATTTCCGGCTGCTCGCGCAGCAATTCGGGCCGAACCCGGAAAGGCTGCGCGCCGCCTGGGCGGAATACGAGCAGACGCAGAGCACGGCGAGCCTGCAGGCGCTGCTGCGGGCCGTCGAGCCGCCGCGGCAGGAGCTGTTTCGCCGGCTCAACCTCGCCCCGAACGGCACCCGCGCCCTGGTCGCCATGCGCCAGGACCTGCTGGCCGAGACCGGCAGCCATCCCGAATTTGCCAGCGTCGCCGACGACCTCGAGCACCTGTTCCATTCCTGGTTCAACCGCGGCTTCCTGATGATGCAGCGCATCGCCTGGTCGACGCCCGCGGACATCCTGGAGCGCATCATCCGCTACGAGGCGGTGCACACGATCCAGGGCTGGGACGATTTGCGGCGCCGCGTGCAGCCGCCGGACCGGCGCTGCTACGCGTTCTTCCACCCGTCGCTGATCGACGAGCCGCTCATCTTCGTCGAGGTGGCGCTCACCCGCGAAATCCCGCACTCGATCCAGGACCTGCTCAAGGAGGACCGCGAGCCCCTCGCTCCCGAGCGTGCGACCACGGCGGTGTTCTATTCCATCAGCAACTGCCAGCCCGGGCTGCGGGGCATCTCCTTCGGCAACTTCCTGATCAAGCAGGTGGTCGAGGATCTTTGCCGCGACATCCCCTCGCTGAAGACCTTTGTCACGCTCTCGCCCGTGCCGGGCTTCGGCAAGTGGCTCGGCCGTGTGGCCGAGAACCCGGAGGCCGCAGGCCTGCCCGGGCTGGACGCCGGCCCGCTCGCGGCCCTCGCCGAGCCCGATTGGCACCAGGATGCGGAGCGCGCGGCGGAGTTGCGGCCGATCATCCTCGGGCTCGCCTCCGCCTATTTTCTGCGCATCAAGACCGGAAAGGGCCAGCCGCTCGACCCGGTTGCGCGCTTCCACCTCGGCAACGGCGCCCGGCTGGAGCGAGTGAACTGGCTCGGCGACACCTCGCCCAAGGGGCTGCGCGAAGGCGCGGGCCTCATGGTGAACTACCTGTATGACCTTGGGACGATCGAGGCCCACCACGAGGCTTTCGCCAACCAGGGCACCGTGGCCGCTTCGGCCCCCATCCAGCGTCAGCTCCGCGACTTCGAAGCCGGGATCCTCGAGGGCCGGGTCGCGGTCTAGCGCCCCGGGTCCAGCATCGCGGCGAGCGCCTCGGAGAGGCCGGCGCTGGCGACCGCCGGCGTGCCGGCCAGCGAGCCGCCCGTTGCCTTGGCGAGGCGCAGTTCCGCGGCCGCGATCGTGGCTCTGATCCCGGCCTCCAGCGAGCAGATCACCGGCACGGGCACGCCGGACGCGATCCGCCCCGCGAGCCCGGCGAGCCCTGCCCCGCCGAGGATCACGGCCTCCGCCCCATCCTCCTCGGCACAGGCGCGGCAGCTCGCGGCCAGCATGGCCAGCGCGCGATCCAGCTCGGCGGCGATCTCTGCGCCGGTCGGCGCAACCGTGCGGATGCTGGCCAGGCGCGAGGACAGGCCGAGCGAGGCGACGAACTCGCGCAGCATCGCGGCCCAGCGCTCGCCACCGGTCACGATGGAAAACTGCCTGCCAGATAGGCAGGCGAGATGGCAGGACGCTTCCGCCATGCCGACCACCGGCACCGGCGACAGCTCCTTCAGGGCCCAAAGGCCCGGATCCCCGAAACAGGCGAGAAGCACGGCGTCGCAGCCGGCCTGATGCTCGGCCAGGGCCTCGAGTGCGGCGTGGCCCGCAATGGCCGCCGCCGCCCGGCTCGCGATGTAGCGCGCCCCGAACCGTCCGGAGACGGCCCTGATCTCGACACCGGGTCCCGCGAAGTCGCGGGCCCGCAGCGCCAACAACTCGGTGATGTTCTCGGTCGTGTTCGGGTTGATGAGCAGCAGACGCATGGTCCGGAAGGACGAGACGGGGCCTGGCGATTTCGCTTCCCGCCCCGCTCGGTTCGGGTAAGCTTCGCCCACCAGTCTGGCACGACCATTGCTGCTCCTGGAAGGCGGCTTGTCGAAGCCGGACGGTGAACACACCGGGAGGGGAACACGATGGTATCGCGTTGGGCGCTGCGCTTCGGCTGCAGCCTTTTGGCCGTCGGCATTGCGGCCGGTCTCGCCGCCTCGGGAGCAGCAGCTCAGGAGAAGGTTCTCCGGATCGCCATGACGGCCGCGGACATCCCGCGCACCCTCGGCCAGCCGGATCAGGGTTTCGAGGGCAACCGCTTCACCGGGATCCCGATCTACGACGCCCTCACCCACTGGGACCTGTCCAAGGAAAAGGAACCGTCCGTTCTCATCCCGGGCGTCGCCACCGAGTGGAAGGTCACGGACGACAAGACCAAGTGGCACTTCAAGCTCCGCCCCGGCGTGAAATTCCACGACGGGTCCGACTTCAACGCCGCCGCCGTGGTCTGGAACGTGCAGAAGGTGCTGGACAAGGCGGCCCCGCATTTCGACCCCAGCCAGGTCGGCGTCACGGTCTCGCGCATGCCGACCCTGCGTTCGGCCCGGGCGGTCGACGACATGACGGTCGAGCTCACGACCTCGGAGCCGGATTCGTTCCTGCCCATCAACCTGTCGAACCTGTTCATGGCCTCGCCGGCCCATTGGGACGCGAAGCTGAAGGCCGTTCCGGCATCGGCCACCGACCCGGCCGAAAGAGCCAAGCAGGCCTGGACGGCCTTTGCGGCCGATCCCTCCGGCTCCGGCCCGTTCAAGGTGACGCGCTTCGTGCCGCGCGAGCGGCTCGAGCTCGCGGCCAACGCCACCTATTGGGACGAGAAGCGCCGGCCGAAGATCCCCAAGGTCGTTCTTCTGCCGCTGCCGGAGGCGAATGCCCGCACGGCGGCGCTGCTGTCGGGCCAGGTCGATTGGATCGAGGCCCCGGCCCCGGACGCGCTCGACCAGATCAAGAGCCGCGGCTTCAAGATGTACCAGAACGCGCAGCCGCATGTCTGGCCCTGGCAGCTCTCCTTCGTGGAAGGCTCGCCGTGGCTCGACAAGCGCGTGCGCCACGCGGCCAATCTCTGCATCAACCGCACGGAGCTCAAGGAAGCGCTGAACGGCCTGATGGCCGAGGCCTACGCGACCTACGAGGAAGGGCACCCCTGGAACGGGAACCCCTCCTTCAAGATCAAGTACGACCCGGCGGCGGCCAAGAAGCTGATGACGGAGGCGGGCCATTCGGCCGCCAAGCCGCTCAAGGTGAAGGTGCAGGCCTCCGCCTCGGGCTCCGGGCAGATGATGCCGATCCCGATGAACGAGTACCTGCAGCAGGCGCTGAAGGAGTGCTTCTTCGACGTCGAGCTCGACGTGATCGAGTGGAACACGCTGTTCACGAATTGGCGCCAGGGCGCGAAGGACGCATCCGCCCGCGGCTCGCACGCGATCAACGTGAGCTACGCGGCCATGGACCCGTTCTTCGGGATGGTGCGCTTCACCTCGACCAAGACCTTCCCGCCCGTCTCCAACAACTGGGGCTTCTTCGGCAACGACGAGTTCGACAAGCTCATCGCCGACGCGCGCACCACGTTCGAGGACAAGGCGCGCGACGAGGCCCTGGCGCGGCTGCACAAGCGCATCGTGGAGGAAGCACCCTTTGTTTGGGTCGCGCACGATGTCGGCCCGCGCGCGATGTCGCCGAAGGTGAAGGGCGTCGTGCAGCCCCAGAGCTGGTTCATCGACTTCGCCACGATGTCGATGGAGTGAGCCTGAGCGTCATTCCGGGGCCGCGAAGCGGCACCCGGAACCCACGATCAAGCTCCATCACCCAGTCGTGGGTTCCGGGTTGGCGCTTACGGCGCCGCCCGGACTGACGAGGCACTGCGCCCGATGCTCGCCTATCTCGCCCGCCGCGTCGTCTACACGGTCCCGATCCTGTTCGGGGTCGCGCTGGTCTGCTTCGCGCTTGTCCATATCGCGCCGGGCGACCCGCTCGTCTCCGTGCTGCCGCCGGACGCCTCCGCCGATCTGCAGGCCATGCTGCGCACCCTGTACGGGTTCGACCGCTCCTATCCCGAGCAGTTCGGCCGCTGGCTGTGGCGCGCCGCACATGGCGACCTCGGCACCTCCATCGCGACCGGCCGGCCGGTCACCGACGAGGTGTTCAAGGCCGTTGGCTACACGCTGCGGCTGTCGCTGCTCGCCACGATGATCGGCTTCTTCTTCGGCTGCCTGTTCGGCTTCGTGGCCGGCTACTTCCGCGATTCCTTCATCGACAAGGCCGCCTC
>JAQGJZ010000350.1 GCA_028290385.1 Enterovirga sp. | reverse complement strand
GGCGGCCACGTGGTCGGCCATTGCGACGTCACGGATCCGGCGAGCCTCGATGCGGTGTTCGCGGCAACCGAGCGGCTGTGGGGTGGGCTCGACTTCGTCGTTCACGCCATTGCCTTCTCCGACAAGGACGAGCTCACCGGGCGCTACGTCGACACGAGCGAGGCGAACTTCACCAAGTCGCTCCTCATCTCCTGCTACTCCTTCACGGCTGTCGCGCAGCGTGCCGAGAAGCTGATGGCCAGTGGCGGCTCGCTGATCACGCTGACCTATTACGGCGCCGAGAAGTGGATGCCGCACTACAACGTGATGGGCGTCGCCAAGGCCGCGCTCGAGGCCTCCGTCCGCTATCTCGCGGCCGACCTCGGGCCCAAGGCGATCCGGGTGAACGCGATCTCGGCCGGCCCGATCAAGACGCTCGCGGCGTCCGGCATCGGCGATTTCCGATACATCCTGAAATGGAACGAGTACAACTCGCCGCTGCGCAGGACGGTGACAATCGACGAGGTCGGGGAGACCGGGGCGTATCTCGCATCCGACATGTCCCGCGGCATGACCGGCGAGATCCTGCATGTCGATGCCGGCTACCACGTGGTCGGCATGAAGAACCCCGAAGCGCCCGATCTCACGCTCGATCGCGAGTAGGGCACCCTGTCGCCGCCGATTTATTTCGTCCGCCACGGCGAGACGGATTGGAACGCGGTCGCGCGCCTGCAGGGGCAGCGCGACGTTCCGCTGAATGCGGTCGGCCGTGTTCAGGCAGAGGAGGCCGGTCGCCATATCGGGACCCTGGTGCCCGATCCGGCATCGCTCGACTATGTCGCGAGCCCGCTCGGGCGGACGCGGGAGACCATGGAGATCCTGCGCCGGACGCTTGGCCTCGATCCGGCCGGCTATCGGCAGGATCAGCGCTTCGTGGAGCTGACCTTCGGCAACTGGGAGGGCCTGACGTGGCGCGAGGTGAGGGGCCGGGCCGCCTCCCTCGCCGCCGCGCGCGAGCGCGACAAGTGGAGCTTCGTGCCGCCCGGCGGCGAGAGCTACGCCATGCTGTTCGATCGATTGCTGCCGGCGGCACGCGAGCTGCAGCGCCCAACCGTGCTCGTCTCCCACGGCGGGGTCGCACGCGCGCTTCTCGCCGCTCTCGCCAATGTGCCGCAGCACGAGGCGCCTCGGCTCGATATCTGGCAGGGCCGCGTGCTCGTGTTCGAGGACGGCGGCTATCGATGGGTGTAGGGTTCCGAACCGAGGCCGGTCCTGCCGAGTTCACCCGCCGTTAAGTCTCCGAGGCCCCAGAGATGGGGCGGGCCGTCACGGAACGTGACCGGGACAGCTCTTGGCTGCGGCTGCTAAGGACTCGGCGCGGAACCCGGCATGAACCCGGGCGGGCCTAAACCGGTGGCGGGGTGGGACGGTCGTCATGAAGGTTCTGGAAGCCGAGGCGCCGGCATTCCCAACGGAAAGACAGGCAGCCGTGCTGCGGGGTCCGCTCCGGGGCGACCTGATCCGTGACGAGGTCCTCGACGAGGTCTTCGCGGGAGCCGTCGCGGCGCATCCCGACAAGACGGCTCTCGTGTTCGGCGAGCGCCGCTACACCTATGCCGAGGTCGACAGCGAATCGGACGCGATGGCCCGCGGCCTCGTCCGGCTGGGAATCGGGCCGGGCGACGTCGTCGGCCTGTGGATGGAGCGCGGGGCCGAACTCCTCATCGCCCAGATCGCCATCACCAAGACGGGCGCGGCCTGGCTGCCCTTCGACGCGGATGCACCGGCGGACCGCATCGCGGTCTGCCTGGAGGATTGCGACGCCAAAGGCCTGCTGACCGGGGGAGGGCTCTCCGCCCGGGCGCCGCGCACGCGGCCGGTCCTGACGCCGGACCAGCTTCGGGACCCGTCCGACACGCGCCCGCTCGATCCCCGTGCGGCGGGGCTCACGCCCGAGCACCCCGCCTACATGATCTACACGTCGGGTTCGACGGGGGTGCCGAAGGGCATCGTCATCAGCCACGGCAACATCTGCCATTTTCTCCGGTCCGCGAACGAGGTCTATGGCTTCCGGGCCGAGGACGTCGTGTTCCAGGGCGCCTCCGTCGCGTTCGACCTGTCGATGGAGGAGATCTGGATCCCCCTGATGGTGGGCGCGACCCTGTTTGTCGCGACGCCTGCGCTGATGGGCGACGTGGAGCGCCTGCCGGACCTCCTCGAGGAAGCCGGGGTCACGGTGCTCGATACCGTGCCGACCCTTCTGACGATGATCACGCGGGACGTCCCGTCCTTGCGGCTGATCCTGCTCGGCGGCGAGGCGTTGCCCGCACCGCTTCTGGCTCGCTGGGCAAGGCCGGGCCGGCGCCTGTTCAACACCTACGGACCCACTGAGGCGACCGTGGTCGCGACCGTTGCCGAGCTGCGGGCGGGCGACCCGGTCACGATCGGGCGGCCGATCCCGAACTACACGGCCTATGTGGTGGACGAGGACGGGCGGCTCTGCGAGCCCGGCATGCAGGGCGAGCTCCTCATAGGCGGCCCGGGGGTCGCCAAAGGATATCTGGCCCGGCCGGAGCTGACGGCGGAAAAGTTCATCCCTAACCCGTTCGGGCGGAGCGGGCACGATCCCGTCCTGTATCGCTCCGGCGACGCCGTGAGCCTGACGGCCGACGGCGATCTCGCCTTTCACGGGCGCATCGACGACCAGGTGAAGATCCGAGGGTTTCGGGTCGAACTCGGCGAGATCGAGGCGCGGCTCGCCGGGATGCCGGGCGTTGCGCAGGCCGCCGTGGTGCTGCGCAGCGAGGAGGGCCTCGATCGGCTTGTCGCCTTTATCGTGCCCGAGCGGGACGCCCCGCCCGAAACGCGCGAACTTCGGGCCCGGCTCCGCAAGGACGTGCCGGCCTATATGGTGCCCGACCATTTCGAGACGGCGTCGGAATTGCCGCGCCTGTCATCGGGCAAGGTCGATCGGAAACGCCTGAAGGCGCTCCCGATCGCCTACGGGGATGCCGGCGGCGAACAGGAGATGCCGGCCAACGAGACGGAGGCCGCGCTGCTGGTCGCGGCCAAGCGCGTCCTTGGCGAGCGGCCACTCGCGCTGGATGGCGACTTCTTCACCGATCTCGGCGGGCACTCGCTGCTCGCCGCCCGCTTCGTGTCGGCCGTGCGCGAGGACCCGGCACTCGCCTCCATCACCATGCAGGACGTATACAGGGACCGGACCCTGCGGGCCCTGGCAACGGTTCTCATCGACCGCACGGGCGGGGTCGGGTCGGCCCCGATCCTGCGTGACCTGTCGTTCGAGCCCCCGCCCTTCATGCGGCGGTTCCTATGCGGCCTCGCCCAGGCGATCGCGCTCCCGTTCGTGCTCGGCCTCGTCACCCTGCAATGGCTCGGCCTGTTCATGGCCTCCGTCTTCCTCGTCCAGGGCGACGTCGGCTTCTGGGGCGAGATGGCTATCCTGCTCGGTGTCTACACGGTCATCAATCTCGGTACGAAGACGCTGATCGTCGGCCTGAAGTGGCTGATCATCGGCCGCACGAAACCGGGCCGCTATCCGCTCTGGGGCGCGTATTACTTCCGGCTCTGGCTGGTGCAGCGCCTGCTACAGGTCGTGACCCTGAAGTTCCTGCAGGGCTCGCCGCTGATGCGGGTCTATTTGCGGCTCCTCGGGGCCAAGGTCGGCAAGGATGCCGTGATCTCGGAATTCGAGAGCGGGGCCATCGACCTTCTGACGATCGGGGACGGTGCCAGCATCGGCACGAAGACGCGGCTCGCCACGTTCGAGGTGGTCGGCAACGAGGTCATCGTCGGCCCGATCGAGATCGGCCCCGACGCGTATACGGGCAATTCCTGCGTGCTCGGCCCGAACTCCAAGCTGGAGCAGGGGGCCGAACTGGCGGACCTGACCTATGTGCCGGCGGGCCGGACGATCGCCGCCTACGAGCACTGGGACGGATCGCCGGCCCGCAAGGTCGGCATGGTGGATGTCGCCAGCCTGCCGCCGCAATCGCAGGCCGGGCCCGGGCTGCGCGCCGTGCAGGGCGCGCTCTACGCCGTCGCCTACGTGGTGATCCTGATGCTCGGCCTCGTGCCGATCTTCCCCGCCTTTTACGTGCTCTACAATCTGAACACGCTCTTCACGGGCACGAACGACTACAACGTGAGCTGGTCGGCGCTGCCGATGTACACTTGGCCGACCGCGTTCGTGCTGGTTCTCGCGTCCGTTCTCATCATCATCGCGGTGCGCTGGCTGGTGCTGCCGCGGGTGCGGGAAGGGACGTTCTCGATCCACAGCTGGTTCTATGTCCGCAAGTGGATCGTGGGGCTCGCGACCGAGGTGACGCTCGAGACGCTGAACTCGCTCTACGCCACCATCTACATGCGCCACTGGTACCGGCTGATGGGCGCGAAGATCGGCAAGGGATCGGAGATCTCGAGCAACCTCTCCGGACGCTACGACCTTGTCGATATCGGCAAGAACAACTTCCTGGGCGACGAGGTCATCTTCGGGGACGAGGAGGTCCGCCGCGGCTGGATGACGCTGAAGCGCGTCAAGACCGGCGATCGCGTCTTCGTCGGCAACGACGCGGTGATCGCGGGCGGGGCGGACCTCGCGGACGGCACCCTGGTCGGGGTGAAATCGAAGCTCCCCGACAGCCTGAAGACGGCCCCGAACGAGACCTGGTTCGGCACGCCGCCGATCAGCGTCCCGAGCCGCCAGAAGGTCGATATGGGCGCCGTCTGGACCTACGACCCGCCGAAGATCTACGTCCTGCGCCGGGCCATCTTCGAGGGCCTGCACACCTCGCTGCCGACGGCCGTGTTCATCACCTTCGGGTACATGGCGGCCGACCTGATGGCCGACCCGATCGACACGGGAAGCTGGGGGACGGCCGTCGGCATCTTCCTCGCCGCCGGCGTCGTGATCGCGCTGATCATGGTCGCCATCTCGGCCGCCATCAAATGGCTGCTGATGGGCGCCTACGTGCCCGTGATGAAGCCGATGTGGTCGTGGTGGGCCATGCGGACCGAGGCGGTCGCGGTGCTCTATGGCGGGCTCGTCGGCAAGGCGTCGCTCGAGTTCACGCGTGGCACGCCGTTCCTTCCGTGGCTGCTGCGGGTCTACGGCACCAAGGTGGGCAAGGGCGTCTATCTCGACTGCACGGACTTTACCGAGTTCGACTGCGTGAAGATCGGCGATTTCTGCGTGTTCAATGACCACGCGGTCCTGCAGACGCACCTCTACGAGGACCGCATCATGAAGGTCGGCCGGATCGAGCTCGGGCAGGGCGTTTCGGTCGGGTCGAACACCACCGTGCTCTACGACACGAAGGTCGGCGATTACGCGCAGCTCGGGCCGCTCACGATCGTGATGCGCGGCGAATCGATTCCGGGCCATTCTGAATGGGGCGGCGCGCCGGCTGTGCCGGTTCTGCACGAGCCGGAGCGGCCGAGGCTTGCCGCGTGAGCGGGCGGCGGCCGGCTCCTTGCATGGAGCGGTGGCTCAAGGTGTCGGTCTTGGGGGCTGGAGAATGATCATGAAGACGTTCGTCCTGCTTGCATTTTTGTCCTGCGGCCTCGCCGCGGGGGCGTCCGGGGACGCGGCGGCGCAGCCCGCACCGAACGGAGCTCCGCCGGAGCCGGTCACGACTGGGTCCGCTTCGGGTGCCGCCACGGCGCCAGCGCGCGGGCGCGCCTCGTCGCACTCTGCACAGCAGGGCGGGATCTATGCCCGGCCCGGTCGGTGCAGGGAGCTCGCGATCGGCCGCAAGCTGTCCGGCCTCGCGCGGCAGCGATTCATCAAGCGCTGCCGCGTCGCGCGGCGGGCCATGCCCCGTCCGGTTCCGTCCGC
>JAQGJZ010000432.1 GCA_028290385.1 Enterovirga sp. | reverse complement strand
CCGGGAGCCTCGACCTCGCGGAACTCGGCCGCGCGACGGCGCTGGCCGGCGTGCCGACGATCCCGTTCGTCGCCGCGGTTCGAAAGCGCCTGCCCCCGGAGCTCGAGCCCGCCTTCCACAAGGGCGCGACCACGCAGGACATCCTCGACACCGCGCTCGTCCTGCAACTCGTGCAGGCGTTCGACCTGATTGCGCGCGAACTCGACGCCATCCTTTCAGGGCTCGCCCGGCTGGCGGCGGAGCATCGCGGAACGCCCTGCGTCGCGCGGACCTACCGGCAGCAGGCGCAGCCGACGAGCTTCGGCTTCAAGGTCGCGGTCTGGGCGGCCGGCGTCGCGGAGGTCGCGGCCGAGCTGCCGAACCTGCGCCGACGCGTTCTCCGCGTGTCGCTGGCCGGCCCCGTCGGCACCTTGGCGAGCCTTCGGGACAAGGGGCCGGAGGTCGCGGACGGCGTAGCGGCGGAGCTTGGCCTCGCCGCATCCCCGATCGCCTGGCACACCCGCCGGGCCGGCATTGCGGGCGCGGGCGCGTGGCTTGCCACGCTCATCGGGTCGCTCGCCAAGATGGCGACGGACATCGTCGACCTCGCCGCGACGGAGGTCGGCGAGGTGGCCGAGCCGCACCTGCCCGGCCGCGGCGGCTCCTCCGCCATGCCGCACAAGCGCAACCCCGTCTCCGCGACCGTGATCCTGGCCGCGCATGGCGCCGCGCCGGGCTTCGCCGCGATGCTGTTCTCCGCGATGGCCTCCGAGCACGAGCGGCCGGCGGGCGCGTGGCATGCCGAGTGGCACCTGCTGCCGAGCCTGTTCGGCCTCGCCTCGGGCGCGCTCGCCGAGGCGCGGCGGCTCGCCGAGGGGCTCGTTCCCGATCCGGCCCGCATGCGGGCCAATCTCGACGCCACGCAGGGTCTGCTCTTTGCCGATGCGGTGGCCGCGAAGCTCGCCGGCACGATCGGGGGGAGCGCCGCCCACGAGACGCTCGAGCATGCCGCCGCCCAGGTCCGGGCCAGCGGCCGCAGCCTGCGTGCGGTCCTGGCCGAGGACCCGATGGTAGCATCCGCCCTCTCTGCGGCTGAGCTCGACGCGGCCTTCGATCCCATGCCGTCCGTTGCGGCCGCGGGCCCCTGGGTCGACCGCGCGCTCGCCGAGATCAACCACGTCAGACACGCGCTCGCAGCGACGGGCCAATAGGGAGTTCTCGTCCATGCCGACGGTCACCGCGAACGGGGTCGAGCTGTATTACGAGCTGGCAGGTCCTGAGGGCGCGCCCGTCGTCGCCTTCTCGAACTCGCTCGGCACGACGCTCGCCATGTGGGACGCCCAGGTGCGGGCGCTGTCCGGCTCCTTCCGCTGCCTGCGCTACGACACGCGCGGGCACGGCCGCTCGGCCGTGACGGAGCCCGGCTTCTCCGTCGACGATCTCGCGGAGGACCTGGCCGGCCTCCTCGACGCGCTCGGCATCGCGCGCGCCCACGTGGTCGGGCTGTCGCTCGGCGGCATGACGGGCCAGGCCTTGGCCGTGCGGCATCCGGAGAAGGTCGAGCGCCTCGTGCTTGTCGCGACCGCGGCCTACCTGCCGCCCCAGACGCTGTGGCAGGAGCGCGCCGACATCGTCCGGAGCCGGGGCATGGCGGCGGTGGCCGACAGCGTCATCAAGCGCTGGTTCACGGCGCCGGAGCAGACGAGCCCCGGCGCGGCCGCGACGGCCCGGATCCTCGTCGAGGAGGTCGACCCCCGGGGCTATGCGAATTGCTGCCTCGCCATCGGCCGCATGGACCTGCGGCTCCGCATCGGGGAGATCGCGGCGCCGACCCTCGTGATCTCGGGCGCGCACGACCCCGCGACGCCGATCGCCATGGGCGAGGAGATCGCCTCGCTGGTACCGGGTGCCGAATTCGCCGTTGTGCCCGATGCCGCGCATCTTATCGCCGTCGAGCGTCCGGCGGCCCTGACCGCCCATATCGCGCGCTTCCTCGGGGCAAACCCCGGCGAGCGGCGACCGACGCGGGCGCCGGGCGAGAGGGCGGCCGACTTCGAGGCCGGGCTCGCCAACCGCAAGCACGTGCTCGGCGCCGAGCATGTCGAGCGCTCGCTGAAGAACGCGGGCGGCTTCGCGACGCCGTGGCAGGACTTCATCACGCGCTATGCCTGGGGCGAGGTCTGGGGCGACGAGACGCTGCCCTGGAAAACGCGCTCCATCGTGGTGCTCTCGATCACGCTCGCGCTCGGCAAGGAGGAGGAGTTCAAGCTCCATCTGCGCCCGGCGCTGAAGAACGGCGTCACGATCGACGAATTGCGGGCCTTGCTGACCCAATGCGCCGTTTATGCCGGCGTGCCGGCCGCGAACGGCGCCTTCCGCTGGGCGCGCGAGGTGCTGGGCGACGAGCTCGGGTGAACCACCCCGCCGCGTTGCGTGTTGCGAGCGGGCGCGCGTCCTAACTGAGACCGGGCCGGCCCCCGCGGAACGGCTCGGTTGCCGGTCTCGTTCCCGTTTCTCCGGCTCGGGGGCGAACGGGAGCGCGCATGTTTCGGAAGGCACGTGAAATCGCCGGCCGCACGGTGGTCGTCACCGGGGCGTCCAGCGGCATCGGGCGCGCGACGGCGCTGGCCTTTGCGCGCGAGGGCGCCCGCGTCGTCGTTGCGGCCCGCCGGGCCGACCTGCTCGACGAGGTCGCGGCCGAATGCCGGCGCGAGGGCGCCTCAGGGGCGCTCGCCGTGCCGACGGACGTGACCGATGCGGGGGCAGTCCAGGCCCTCGCCGAGCGGGCGGCTTCCGCCTTCGGCGGCATCGACGTCTGGATCAACAATGCCGGCACGGGCGTGTTCGGGCCCTATCACGCCGCCGACATCGCCCTGCATCGCCGCACCGTGGAGGTGAATCTCTTCGGCACCATGCACGGCGCCTATGCGGCCCTGCCGATCTTCAAGCGGCAGGGTTTTGGCGTGCTCATCAACATGGTGTCCCTCGGCGGCTGGGCGCCGACCCCGTTCGCGGCGGCTTATACGGCCAGCAAGTTCGGCATCCGGGGCTTCACGGCGAGCCTGCGCCAGGAGATCGCGGCCGGCGAGGACATCCATGTCTGCGCCATCTTCCCGGCCATGGTCGACACGCCCGGTTTTGTTCACGGCGCCAACATGTCGGGCCGGACGCTCGATCCGGGCCCGCTGCTCTACCGGCCGGAGGATGTCGCCGCCCGCATGGTTGCGGTCGCCAAGCATCCGCAGGGGGAGGTCGCGGTGGGCTGGCCGGCCCGCGCGGGCCAGATCGCCTACAATCTGTCCCCGCGCACGGCCGAGATCGTCATCGGTGCCACGATGCGGCGCCTCCTGTCCCGCGCCGGCCCCGCCCCGCGCACCGAAGGGGCCCTGCTCCATCCCGTGGAGCACGGGCGCGACACCGACGGCGGCTGGCTGGACAGGAAAGGCCTGCCCTCCGCCGGCCGGATCAGCACAGGGCTGGCCGTCGCCGGGATCGCCGGGCTGGCACTCGCGGCCGGGCTCGCCTTCGCAAAGCGGCGGAACCGCCGCGAGACGTCGGGCACATGGTTGTCCCCTGCGCAACGCTAGGCCGCCGAAGCCGCGAGACCGGGCATCCAGCAACGATCACAGCCAGCGACCGGCCCGCTGGGCCTTGCAAGCAACGGCTCTGCATCGCCAGATGTTACGTCCCCGGAGCAAGGGATGACAGGATCCCAGGATTTCCCTCGCGCCCCCGCGCAAGTCGCGCCATTCTGTGGCGAGGCACGGCGGGAGACACCCGATGAGCGAACGTGGAGCCGACTTCCTGATCGATTGGGCCGAGCGGAACATCAACCCGGATGACCATCCGGTGCGGGGCGACCGGGCCCTTGCCGAGATCAAGGCCCAGAAATGCCTCGCGGAGGCCGAGGCGGCGGGTCTGACCCGCCATGACCTCGAGGCCGAGGTCGGGCCGCTTGCCGAATTCATCAACGTGCGCATGTCGAGCCCGCCGGACCCGGAGGGGCGCTGGGCGGAGGAGTCGCCGGAGACGGTGCACTGAGCGCCGATACCCAGGCCGCAGCTAGCCCAGCCTGACGGGCAGGCTGGCAAAGCCTCGAAACCGGACGCGCGGGTTGCGGACCGGCTCGCCTGCGGGCGCGTAATCCGGGAAGCGCGTGAGAAAGCGCGCGATCGCGACCCGTCCTTCCAGCCGGGCCACCGCCATGCCGACGCATTGGTGGATGCCGCTCGCGAAAGCGAGGTGGCGGTTCGGCTGGCGGGCGATGTCGAAGCGGTCCGGGTCGGGAAACGGCTCCGGGTCGCGGTTCGCCGCGCCGATGCAGATCGTGATCTGGGTGCCGGCCGCGAACCGCTCCCCTCCGAATGCGACCTCGCAGGTGGCGGCGCGGTTGCCGAGCTGGTTCGAGCTCTCG
Organism: Enterovirga sp.; assembly: GCA_028290385.1. Classification (GTDB taxonomy): domain Bacteria; phylum Pseudomonadota; class Alphaproteobacteria; order Rhizobiales; family Beijerinckiaceae; genus Enterovirga. Next base: position 1,586 of record JAQGJZ010000432.1, on the reverse strand, counting down.
TAGCGCAGCATCTCCTCGACGGCCGTGCGGATGAGCTCGGGCTGCCGCAAGAGGCGCGCCCGCTCGCCCGGGTGCTCGATCAGGAGCTGCAGGCCGTTGCCGATCAGGTTCGTGGTCGTCTCGTGCCCGGCATTCAGGATGAAGATGCAGTTCTGCAGGAGCTCCTTCTCCGACAGCCGCTCGCCATCGGCTTCCCCTTGGATGAGGCGGGTCAGGATGTCCTTGTCCGGATCGCCCGGATGGCGCCGCCGGTCGGCGACGAGCGTTTCCAGGTAGGCGAGAAACTCGACGACGGCACAATTGCCGGGATCGAGGCGCGCCGGGTCCGACCCCGGCTCGAGCGCGCCGAGAATCGCCAGCGACCAGGCGCGGAGCGGGCCGCGCTCGTCCCGCGGCACGCCGAGCAGGTTGCCGATCACCTCGATAGGAATCGCGGCCGCGAAATCCTCGATGAGATCAGCGCTCCCGCGCTCCGCCGTGCGGTCGAGCAGTCCGTCGACGAGCGACACCACGCCCGGCTCCATCGCGGTCACGGCGCGTGGCGTCAGCGCCCCGGCGATGATCCGGCGCACGCGCGTGTGACGCGGCGGGTCGTTGAAGACGAGGCTTGTCGTGTGGTGCTCGAAGAGCGGGGAGCGGCCGAACTTCGCCCCGAACTCCACGACCTTGTCGGACGAGAAGGTTTTGGGATCCTTGTAGATGCGCTCCACATCGGCATAGCGCGTCACGAGCAGCCGGCCACCCGGAAGGCGGTGGACGGGATCGTGCTCCCGCAGCGCCGCGTAGACCGGATAGGGATCGGCGTGGAACCCGGGCGGCAGGTGCTCCAGGTCGAAGGCGCGGGCGAGCGCCTCGGCGTCGTGCCGGCCGAGGCGGAGCGGATCTCCCGAACCCACCGGTCAGGCTCCCGGGCCCGGTCGCGGCCGGACTCCGGAGGGCAGGGCGCTCATCCTGGGCTCGAATTCGTGCAGGCCGGGTTCATCGGCATGAACGCCTCGGCTGCCGGGATCGAGCGCACGGCCTCGTAGTAATCCCACGGGCCCTTGGACTGGGCCGGGTTCTTCACCCGGTAGAGGACCGGATCGTACAGGTGGCGGCCGTCCGCCCTGATCTTGGTCTGGGCGCCGAAGAACGAGACGGGCAGCTCGCGCATGGCCTTGTTTGCCGCGACGGCCTCGTCCGTTCCGGCCCGCTCGACCGCCTTCAGGTAGTGCAGCGTCGCCGTATAGATCAGGGCGTGGTTCTTCGTCGGCATGATGCCGACCGTCTCCCTGAAGCGCTTGCCGAAGGCGCGGGTCTCCTCGCTCTGGTCCCAATAGAAGGCCTCGGAGAAGGTCAGGTTCTGCGCCACGGGCAGCCCGAGCGCGTGGATGTCCGTGATGTAGACGAGGAAGCCGGTCATGATCTGCTTCCCAGCCATGAGGCCGAACTCGTTCGCCTGCTTGATCGCCTTGGAGAAGTCGTCCCCAACCGCCGCGAAGCCGACGACGTCCGCCCCAGAGGTCTGCGCCTGCAGGAGGAAGGACGAAAAATCGGCGTTGTTGATCGGAAAGCGGGAGGACCCGACCACCTTGCCGCCGAGCGAT
>JAQGJZ010000298.1 GCA_028290385.1 Enterovirga sp. | reverse complement strand
CAAGCTGGGCTGATCCCATCCTCTCCGGCAGTATCGAACCGGGAAACGATGCCCGCGTTGGACGAGGAACTCTGCTTCGACAGGAGGGAACGATGCGCAAGCTGTGTTGGGGATCGGCGGCGGGAGCCGCCTTGCTGTTCGTCGCGGGCAGCGCAATGGCGGCCCCCGCGATGCCCGGCGGCATCGCCGGTGCGGGCCCGGCAGAGCCGGTGGCCATGTGCGGCTATTCCTGCCGCAGCGGCGGGCGCTACATCCCGGGGCCGCCCAGCGTCTGCTACGAGGAAGGCCTGCGGTATTGTGGCTCATCGCGCGACTATGGCGACGGCCCGCGCTATCGCGAGCGCCGGCGCTACAGGGACAACTACGAATACGAGCGTCCGCGGGGCATGCAGTTCTACTTCGGCCGCTGAGCTCGAAGGCCGGCCCGATCGCCGGCGCGACTTGCCGAGGCGGCACGCCCGCGCCATGAGTGCGGGATGACGATCCATGCCGTCCCGCCGCTGACAGACGCGGCCGCACAGGTCCTGCTGGTGCATCTCACCGAGCGGCTCGGAGCCGCTCATGTCCGGACCGATCCGGACGAGATCGCGCTCCATCTGCGTGAGGAGCGCGGCCTTTATCAGGGCCGCGCCCTGGCCGTGGTGCGGCCGGGCTCGACCGAGGAGGTCGCGTTCGTCGTGCGCGAATGCGCGGCGGCCCGCATCCCGATCGTGCCGCAGGGCGGCAATACCGGCCTCGTCGGTGGCGGTGTGCCGTATGGCGGGATCGTGCTCTCGCTGGCGCGGCTGAACCGCATCCGCGAGGTGGACGCCGTGAACGCCACCATGGTGGTCGAGGCGGGCTGCGTGCTCGCCGACGTGCACAAGGCCGCCGAGGCGGCCGGGCTGCTGTTTCCGCTGTCGCTTCCCTCGGAAGGCTCGTGCCGGATCGGCGGCAACCTCGCCACCAATGCGGGCGGCACCGCCGTGCTGCGCTACGGCAATGCCCGCGAGCTCGCGCTCGGGCTCGAGGTCGTGCTGGCCGACGGCCGGACCTGGAACGGGCTCACGGCGCTGCGCAAGGACAACACCGGCTACGACCTGAAGAACCTTTTCATGGGGTCGGAGGGCACGCTCGGCATCATCACGGCCGCCGTGCTCAAGCTCTTTCCAGGCATCCGCTCGCGCGCCACCGCCTTCGTCGGCCTCGCGACGCCGGGCGACGCCCTGAAGCTGTTCGAGCGGCTGCGGGCCGCGGCCGGCGCCGAGCTCACGGCCTTCGAATTCATGCCCCGCTTCGCGCTCGACATCGTGCTGAAGCACCATTCCGCCGCCGTGGACCCGCTGGCGGGCCAGCATCGCTCCTATGCGCTGATCGAGCTTGCCTCGCCGCAGCAGGACGCGGACCTCACGACCATCTTCGAGGAGGTGATCGGCGCCGCGTTCGAGGAGGGCATCGTGGAGGATGCCACGATCGCATCCTCCGACTCCCAGCGCCTCGCGTTGTGGGACCTGCGCGAACGCCTGTCCGAGGTGCAGCGCTACGAAGGGGGCTCCATCAAGCACGACGTCGCCGTGCCGGTCTCACGCGTCGCCGAGTTCATCGAGCAGGCGAGCGTCGCGTGCGAGGCGGAGATGCCGGGGGTCCGGGTCTGCGCCTTCGGCCATTTCGGCGATGGCAACATCCACTTCAACCTGTCCCAGCCGGTCGGCATGGACAAGGCCGCCTTCCTGGCGAGCTGGGAGAGCTTCAACCGCATCGTGCACGACATCGTACGCGAGATGCACGGCTCGATCTCGGCTGAGCACGGCATCGGGCTGATCAAGCGCGACGAGCTCCCGCACTACAAGGACCCGGTCGCCCTCGACCTGATGTTCACGCTGAAGAAGGCGCTGGATCCAGGCAACATCCTCAACCCAGGCAAGGTGCTGGCGCTCGGCGAAAGCCTGCCCGACGCGCTCCCCGGCGGCAGCATCTGAGCATGGCCGCGGCGGAACTCGATCTGCTCGCCTTCGGCGAGCCCCTGATGGAGTTCGCCGAGATCACGCGGCAGGGCGAGACGCTGTATCTGCCCGGCCATGGCGGCGACACCTCCAATGTCGCCATTGCGGCGGCGCGGAGCGGCGCCCGGGTCGCGGTCTTCGCCCATCTCGGTGACGACGCCTTCGGGCGCGGCTTCCTCGGCCTGTGGGACCAGGAGGGGATCGACCGGTCCAGCGTGGTCGTCCGCAGCGGGGTGCGGACCGGGATCTACTTCATCTCGTACGGCCCGAACGGGCACGAGTTCAGCTATTTCCGGGGCGGGTCGGCCGCGAGCCTCGTCGCGCCGGAGGATCTTCCGCTCGACCTGATCGCCAGCGCCCGCGTGCTTCATGTCTCGGGCATCAGCCAGGCGATCTCGGGCTCCTGCGCGGATGCCGTGTTCGCGGCCATCCGGCATGCCAAGGCGAGCGGGCGGCTCGTCTGCTACGACACGAACCTGCGTCTGGCGCTGTGGCCGCTCGACCGCGCCCGCGCCACGATCCACGCCGCCGTCGCGCTGGCCGACATCGCGCGGCCCGGGCTGGACGACGCCCGCAAGCTGACCGGGCTCCAGACCCCAGACGAGATCGCCGATTTCTACCTCGGGCTCGGGCCGCGGATCGTCGCCATGACGCTTGGCAAGGACGGGACGATCGTGGCCACCCGGGAGGAGCGCCGCATCATCCCGAGCCGGAAGGTCGATGCCGTCGACGCTTCGGGGGCGGGCGACACCTTCGGGGGCGCCTTCATCACCGAATGGCTGCGCACCGGCGATCCCTTTGCGGCGGCCGCCTTCGGCAATGCCGCCGCGGCGCTGAAGACCCTCGGCTACGGCGCGGTCGCGCCCATGCCGAAGCGGGACGTGGTCGAGCATTTCATGGTGTCGGGCGGTGCCTAGGCGGCGCTCCGGCGCGCCCTCGTGAGCCCGTCACGCGGGCAGGAGCTTCTCGCACACGGCGACGACCAGCGCGGCAGCGACCAGGACGGCTATCAGGATACGCAACACGAGAAGGGTCCAGATCGATTCGGCAGGTCGCTTCGGCACCTCCGAAATGTCATCGAACCCCTTACGGAGCGTTTCGTTCGGGGGCGCGACCGTTCCCCGCGGTGCGACGATGTGCGTTCTGGCCCTGGAGCAAGCAGGCGCGATGGCCTAAGACCCGCCCCACGCGGCTGCCGAATGGGGGGCCACGGAGGAAACGCATGTATCCAGAGGTCCTTCTCCACATTGCCGGCGAGTGGCGCGGCGCACGCTCGGGTGAAACGCGTCCGATCGTGAACCCGGCGACCGCCGAGGAGATCGGCCGTCACCCGGTCGCCGGCAAGGCCGACATGGACGAGGCGCTGGAGGCGGCCGAGCGCGGCTTCAAGACCTGGCGCGCCGTCTCCGCTTTCGAGCGCAGCAAGATCCTGCGCAAGGCGGCGAACCTCCTGCGCGAGCGCGTGGACGAGATCGCCCGCATCATGTCGATCGAGCAGGGCAAGCCGATCGCGGAGGCCAAGGGCGAGACGCTCGCCGGCGCCGACACGATCGATTGGTTCGCCGAAGAGGCCCGCCGCGCCTATGGCCGCGTGGTGCCCGCCCGGCAGGACGGCGTGATGCAGATCGTCGTGCGCGAGCCGGTCGGTCCGGTCGCGGCCTTCACGCCCTGGAACTTCCCCATCAACCAGGCGGTCCGCAAGGTTTCGGCCGCGCTCTGCACCGGCTGCTCGGTCATCCTGAAGGGTCCGGAGGAAACCCCGGCGAGCTGCGCCGCGCTGGTGCGGGCCTTCCTCGATGCCGGCGTGCCGAGCGACGTCCTATCCTATGTCGTGGGCGTTCCGGCCGACATCTCGGGCTACCTCATCCCGCACCCGGTCATCCGCAAGATCTCGTTCACGGGGTCGACCGCGATCGGCAAGCAGCTGGCCGCGATGGCCGGCCTGCACATGAAGCGGGTGACGATGGAACTCGGCGGCCACGCCCCGGCGATCGTCTTCAAGGACGCCGACATCGAAAAGGCCGTGTCGGTGCTCAGCGC
>JAQGJZ010000426.1 GCA_028290385.1 Enterovirga sp. | reverse complement strand
GCCATCTCCGTCCGGCAAGCCCGGCTCGTTCTGCCCGCGGCACGCCTGAAGCGGCTCGGGCTGGAGCGCCCCCACAACGGCTGGATCGGCCTACCGACCCTCGATGCACGGCGTGTCGCGACGCTCGCCTTTTCGATGGATGCTCAGCTCGACGGCCCGGTCCGGCCCACCGGCCGGCTGGACGACGCCGCGCTCGAACTCGCGCGTCTCGCCCTCGCGCTTCCGGCGGTCGTGGTGGTGCCGCTGCCCGAGGAGGCGGCGGTCGACGGCGCCGTGCTCGGCGTGACCTGCGCGGCCATCGAGGGATATCGGGCGGCCAGCGCGCGCGACTTGAAGATTGTGGGCCGCGCGCCCGTCCCGCTGGAGGATGCGGCCGGTACCGAGTTCGTCGTGTTTCGGGGCGGCGAAGGTCTGCGCGATCAGGTCGCCGTGATCGTTGGCGCGCCGGATTTTGCCGAGCCGGTGACCGTGAGGCTGCACTCGGCCTGCCTCACGGGCGATCTCTTCGGCAGCCTCAAATGCGATTGCGGTGACCAGCTCCGGTTTTCGGTGCGCTGGATGGCCGAGCATGGCGGCGGGATCCTGCTCTATCTCGACCAGGAGGGTCGCGGGAACGGGATCGCGAACAAGATCCGCGCCTACCGGCTCCAGAGCGAAGGCTACGACACCTACGACGCGGACGAGATGCTGGGCTTCGGGCCGGACCAGCGCCGGTTCGATTTCGCGGCCGAGATGCTGCGCCAGCTCGGCGTCACCCGGGTGAAGCTCATCACGAACAACCCGGACAAGATCGCCGCGCTGCAGAACAGCGGCCTCGAGCTCGTGTCGCACCAGCGCGCCCCGGGCCGCACCACGGCCGAGAACGCAGGCTATCTCGCGTCCAAGCGGGACAGGGCCGGGCACCTGCTCGGGGCAGGCTCGGCCGAGTAGGGCGGCCTAGAGGTGCTGCGCGAGGAACGCCGCGACGCGTGATGCCGCGTCGAATTGCGACGCGCCGGACAGCGTGTGGCCCTCGCCCGGATAGATCCTGACGTCGTGCGGCGTCCCGTCGGCCGCCAGCAACCGTTCGAGGCGCCGGGCATGGCTCGCCGGCACGATTCGATCCGCCTCGCCGTGCAACACAAGGGTCGGCGGCAGGTTCGCGCCGGAGCCCGGCAGGTCCTCCGGCACCGGCCCCGAATACTCGACCACGGCTTTGACCCGCCGGTCGACGGCGGCGACGGACAGCGCGAGCGCGCCGCCGAGCGACACCCCGACGAGCCCGAGCCGGCCCTCCGCGACACCCGGCTGCCGGCCGAGCCAGCTCACGCCGTCCCGGACGGTCTCGGCCCAGAGCGGGTAATCCTGCCGCAAGCTTCCGTAATCGACCCGGCGGTCGCTGGTCCTGTCCAGGTAATGCACGAGCGCGACGTGGTAGCCGGACGCAGCGACGAGCCCGGCCGCAAGCCGATAGCGGTCGCCGTTATAGGCCAGCCCATCGGCACCGTGCAGGAGCAGCAGCGCGGGCCGGGCGCTCTCGCCGGCCGGTGCGCCGGCCGGAAACCATTCGGTCGCGATCCGGCGCCCGCCGCTCTCGAAACTGCTCATCGTTTCCGACCCGCCCTCGCTGCCCGCTGCCATGCCGGGCGACAACGCGGGAAGGGCTGCGCCGAGCAGAAGCTGGCGACGGTCCATGATCGCCTCTGTGGGTGAACAGCGTCCTAGATGATGCTGGCAGGCCGATACGCAACCGTACGGCTCCGGGCAGAGGGCCAAAGCGTCAAAAAGGAACGCGCCCGAGCTTCCGAAAACGCGCGCCAGAGCCCAGGTATAGACAAGGCTCGTCCGCGCCCGATCCCAAGGACTTTTGCCCCCAAGGAGCCGATGCATCACACCCCGCTGATCACCACGATCGTCGCCGGCCTCGGCCTCGCCTTCGTGTTCGCCACGATTGCGCAGCGGATGCGGTTGTCGCCCTTGATCGGCTACCTGGTCGCGGGCGTCGCGATCGGCCCGTTCACGCCCGGCTACGTGGCGGATCTCAACCTTGCGCCGCAGCTCGCCGAACTCGGCGTGATCCTGCTGATGTTCGGCGTCGGGCTGCATTTCTCGCTGGCGGATCTCCTGGCCGTGCGGGCCATCGCGGTTCCGGGCGCGATCGGCCAGATCGCGATTGCGACGCTTCTCGGGATGGCGCTCGCCTGGGCGCTCGGGTGGTCGACTGGGGCCGGCATCGTGTTCGGGCTCGCGCTGTCCGTCGCCTCCACGGTCGTGCTGCTCCGCGCCCTCCAGGAACGCCGCATCATCGAGACCGAAAAGGGGCGGATCGCGGTCGGCTGGCTCATCGTCGAGGACCTCGCGATGGTGCTCGCCCTGGTGCTGCTGCCGGCCGTCTCCGGCCTGCTCGGCGGCAAGACGGATCCCGGCGCGAGCCATGGCGGGCTCGCCGGCTGGATCGGCTCGGACAGCGTCTGGGTCCTGCTCGCGCTGACGCTCGCCAAGGTCGCGGCCTTTGTGGTCCTGATGCTGGTGGTCGGCCGCCGCGTGATCCCCTGGATCCTGCACTATGTGGCGCATACCGGCTCGCGCGAGCTGTTCCGCCTCGCGGTTCTGGCCATCGCGCTCGGTGTCGCGCTCGGCTCCTCCGAGCTGTTCGGGGTGTCCTTCGCGCTCGGGGCCTTCTTCGCCGGCATGGTGCTGGCGGAATCGGAGCTGAGCCACCGCGCCGCACAGGAGACGCTGCCGCTGCGCGACGCCTTTGCAGTGCTGTTCTTCGTTTCCGTCGGGATGCTGTTCGACCCGATGATCCTGGTGCGCGACCCGCTTCCGGTTCTCGCGACCGTTCTGATCATTGTGGTCGGCAAGTCGATCGCGGCGTACGGGATCGTGCGCGCCTTCGGGCATCCGAACGCGACCGCCCTGACGATCTCGGCCAGCCTCGCCCAGATCGGCGAATTCTCGTTCATCCT
>JAQGJZ010000243.1 GCA_028290385.1 Enterovirga sp. | reverse complement strand
CGTGGCTGCTGGGCGAGCCCGGGAGCTGGCGCTGGGCCTTCGGGGTCGGCGCGATCCTGGCCGGTTTCGTCGCCTGGGAGTCGGGCGGAGGCCGGCCACGATGCCGCGTGCCGCCGGCGCATTGGTGACGGGACCGGTCGCGCAAGCTCTCGCGCCCCGTTCGGCCACCGCCTGGCTGGGCCTGTTCGGGGCCTATTTCATGTTCGGGGTCGGGTACATCGCGTATTCCACCTTCATGGGCGGGCGGCTCGCCGCGGCACAGGCCGACACCGCGACAATCGTCTGGTCCTGGGTGAGCCTCGGGCTCGGATCGGTCGCAGGCTCCGTCGCCGGTGCCGCGATCGTCTCGACGCCGCGCCTGAAGCCGTGGGCGCTCGTTCTGGCGAGCTTTGCAGGTGCCGCCGGCTCGGCTGCCGCGATCCAGGCCGGGCCGATCGGGCCGATGCTCGGCGCCGTCCTGGTCGGGCTCGGCCTTGCCTCGACGCCCGCGATCGTGACCGCCTTCGTGCGCGAGCGAACGACGGACGCGGATTATGCCCGCCTGTTCAGCTTCGGCACGGCGGCGCTCGGGGTCGGACAGCTCCTCGGTCCGCTCGCCGCGGGTGCGCTGGCCGACCGCATCGGGCCGGATGCCGTGATGCTGTTTGCGGCTGCCGCCTATGGCGCCGGTGCAGCCCTCGCGGGCTACGACCTTCTTCGCCGGGGCCGCTAGGCCGGTCCGGTTGCGACGGGCGTGTCGCCGAGCGAACCCCATTCCGCCCAGGACCCGTCATAGAGCGCCGGGGCAGGGCGTCCGGTCTGCTCGATTGCGAGCACCAGGATCGCGGCCGTCACGCCCGAGCCGCAGGTGGTGAGGATGGGCCGCGACGGGTCCACTCCCGCCGCCGCGAGTGCGGCTTCGATGCTGGCCTTGTCGGCGAGCCGGCCGTCCCGGAGCAGGCTCGCATAATGGACGTTGCGGGTGCCGGGCATGTGGCCGGACCGCATGCCGGCCCGCGGCTCCTGCTCCTCGCCCGTGAAGCGCGCGGCCGAGCGCGCATCCACCACCTGCGCGGTCCCGTTGGCGAGCGCGCGAGCGACGGCCTGGCGATCCGCGACGGCGCTCTCGTCGAACCGGGCGGCGAACGTCGCGGGGTCGCGCGGCTCCGGCTCGCCGCGCTCGAGGGGTAAGCCGGTCGCGCGCCAGGCCGGAAGCCCGCCGTCGAGCACCGCCACACGCGGTGCCCCGAAGGTGCGGAACGTCCAGGCCACGCGCGGCGCCGCGAACAGGCCGAGCCCGTCATAGGCGACGATCGTGTGCCGATCGGAAATGCCCATCGCGCCGACCGCGGCCGCGAACTCGTCCGGATCGGGCAGCATGTGGGGGAGCGGCGAGTTGGGATCCTTGACGGCGTCGATGTCGAACCGGATCGCGCCGGGGATGTGCGCCTCCAGGTATTCGGCATCGGCGTCCCGGCCATGGGCCGGCAGGTAATAGGACCCGTCGAGCACGACGACGCTCGGATCGCCGAAGCGCTCCGCCAGCCATGCGGGAGAAACGACGTCGATCTTTGCCATGCGAAACTCCGGCCCGGTCATCCTGCGGCCGCCTCTCGAAAGGAGACGTCAGCGTTCTTTGGAAAGGGCGCCCGGTGGCCGCCCGGGATCACAACGGAAGGTGAAGCAGGCCCGGCTTCACCCCAGCCTGATGCGCACCCGGCGGTTCTGCTTGCCCTTTTTCTCGATGTCGGTGACCGCGACGGAGCCGATCTCGCCCGTGCGGCCCACATGGGTGCCGCCACAGGGCTGGAGGTCGATTCCCGCGATCTCGACGAGGCGCACCCGGCCCGAGCCGCGCGGCGGCTTCACGGACATGGTCTTCACGAGGCCTGGATTGGCATCGAGCTCCTCATCCGTGATCCAGCGGAAGGAGACCGGCGCGTCGCGGTCCACCAGCGCCTGCAGCTTCTGGGTCAGTTCCGCCTTGTCGAGGCCGGCCTCCTGCAGGTCGAAATCGAGCCGGCCCTCGCCGTCGCCGATCGCCCCGCCCGTGACGGGGTAGGGGAGAACGACGCTTAGGAGATGCAGCGCCGTGTGCACGCGCATGCGCGGCCAGCGCTTCTCCCAGTCGAGTTCGACGCGCACCTCGTCGCCCACGGACACGGTCGCCGCGCCGGGAGCCGGAACGTGCACGATCGCTGACCGATCCGGCCCGTACACTGTATTGGCGATCGGGATGGGCGTGCCATCCGGCCCGACGATGCGGCCCGCATCGCCCGGCTGGCCGCCGCCCTGGGCATAAAGCACCGTGCGATCCAGCACGATGCCGCCCTCCGGCGTCAGCGCAACGACGCGCGCCGTGCAGTCGCGCAGGAACGCGTCGTCGCGAAACAGGGGTTCCGTCATCAGCCCGGAAACGCCTTCACGGCCTGCCGCTGCTCGCCGAGCTTCTCGATCCCGAGCGTCATCACGTCGCCGGGGTTGAGGTAGCGCGGCGGCTTCATGCCGAGCCCGACGCCGGGCGGGGTGCCGGTCGTGATCACGTCGCCGGGCTCCAGCGTCATGAAGTGCGAGCAGTAGGACACCAACTGCGCGCAATCGAAGATCATGGTGCTGGTATTGCCCGTCTGCATGCGCTCGCCGTTCACGTCGAGCCACATGGCGAGCTTCTGCACGTCCCCGACCTCGTCCGGGGTCACCAGCCACGGGCCGAGCGGTCCGAAGGTCGGGCAGCCCTTGCCCTTCATCCACTGGCCCGACCGTTCGAGCTGGTATTCGCGCTCGGACACGTCGTTGCAGATGGTGAAGCCGGCGACGTAGTCGAGCGCTTCGTTCGCGTGCACGTAGGACGCGGTGCGGCCGATGACGATCGCGATCTCGATCTCCCAATCGGTCTTGGCCGAGGCCTTGGGAAGGATGACGTCGTCGTTCGGGCCGACGATGCAGGACGGCGCCTTCGAGAACAGGATCGGCTCGGCCGGGATCGGCATGCCGGATTCCGCTGCGTGATCGGCATAGTTGAGGCCGACCGCGATGAAGTGGCCGACCCGCGCAACGGGTGATCCAAGTCGGGTGCCCGCCGGGACTGTCGGCAGGGACGATGGATCGACCCCTTTCAGGGCGGCGAAGCCGGAGGCCAGAAACTCGGCATCAATGTCGGGAATCACCCCCGAGAGATCGCGGATGCTTCCGTCCGGCCCCACGAGCCCGGGCTTCTCCCGCCGTGGCTCACCCCAACGTACGAGCTTCATCTGCCACTCCCTCCCGTTCTGGGCGATCTCTAGCGATCGTGCGGCGTACCGCAAGAGAGAGGGGCGCACGTCGTGCGCGGCCAGAATTGTGGCGATCGGGCAACGTCGATGCGGAAACATGCCGCAGCCATGCCTGCCGAGGCTCTAGGCGGCGTGCGGAAGATTGCGGCAACAGCATGGCTGGGACACTCTCTTCGAGACCAGAGGTGCCGAGATTCGCGGCATCGCGGCGGTGATCAATCGAGGACACGATGAAGCTCGGGCGCTCTCTCCTTCTTGGCGTCGGACCGGCTGTGATCCTCGCAGCGGGGTCGTCCGGCGCGCAGGCGGGTGCCTTCGGGCTCCGCAGCCAGGGCACCATCGCGATCGGCCAGGCCTATGCGGGCGCAGCCTCGGGCGCGGTCGGCGTGTCCTCGCTGTTCTGGAACCCGGCCACGATCACCATGCACCCGGGCTACAGCAGCGAATACAACATCACCTATGTGGACGCTTCCGCCCGGGTCAGCGCGGGGCCGGGCACGCCGACGCTGCCCTTCGGGAATTCGGGCGAGCTCGCGCAGCCGGCCTTCGTGCCCGCGACCTACAGCGCGTACCAGCTCACCGACCGCGTCTGGATCGGCCTCGCCAGCGCGGCGCCGTTCGGCAGCATCACCAAGCCGAACAACAACTGGTCCGGCCAGGTCTATTCGCGCACCTCGCGGATCACCTCGCTGAACTTCGCACCGATCATCGGCGTGAAGGTGACGGACTGGCTGTCCGTCGCGGGCGGCCCGACGATCGAGTACTTCAAGGTGAAGCTGAACAGGGCCATCCCGAGCGTGCTGGCCGTGCCTGCCACGGCGGTGTTGCCGGGGGCGCCGACGGGCGTGCTCAAGGGCGACAACTGGTCGGCCGGCTTCACGGTCGGCGCGACGCTCACGCCGGTGGACGGCACGGTGTTCGGCGTCGGCTTCCGGTCCAGCATCAATCACGAGCTGACCGGCGCGCAGTTCACGCCCTTCGGCAACGCGCCGATCCGCGTGAAGCTCAACACGCCGGAGCAGCTCACGGTCGGCGTGACGCAGACGATCACGCCGGACCTGAAGCTCAGCGCGGGCTTCGAATGGATGAACTGGAGCCGGCTGAAGACGCCGCAGGTCGTCAACACGGCCACGGGCACGCTCTCGCCGTTCCCGCTCAACTACAAGGACGGCTACCTGTTCTCGCTGGGTGGCGAGTACCAGATGAACCCCGAATGGGCCCTGCGCGCGGGCGTCGGTTACGAGATCTCGCCGATCGACGTCTCCAATCGTGGCACGCGCCTGCCTGATACGGACCGGGTCCACGCATCGGTGGGCGCAAGCTACCAGTTCAACGAGAAGGTGACGCTCAACGCGTCCTACGCCCACTACTTCGCGGTCGGCAACAAGCGGATCGCGATCGCCACGCCGGCCAATCCGCTCTTTGCGGGCGTGCCGTTCTTCGGCGACGTGGCCGCAGACGTGAACCTGTTCTCGTTCTCGGCCACGGTTCGCTGGGATAACCCGAAGGTGGCCGAGGCCGCCCCGATCGTCCGCAAGTACTGAGCCGGAAACGACCGCCGGGCACCGGGAGCCCGCGGCTGCCTTGACGAGACTGCGCCTTTAGGTTGTATGTCGCGACGCATGCAACTTGAGGGCGCTCCTGATGGACCGCTTTGATGCCCGCGCGGCCCCAAGTCCGGGCAAGCGCATCGTCATCTGCCTCGACGGCACCTGGAACAAGGTGAAGCAGCCGGACGAGGTCACCAACGTCGTCAAGTTCGCGCAGTCTGTCGTGCCTGTCGCCGAGGGCGGCGTGCACCAGATCGTCTACTACAATTCG
>JAQGJZ010000225.1 GCA_028290385.1 Enterovirga sp. | reverse complement strand
CACGACCTCGATCTGGTCGCCACGGTCCTTGTCGAAGCCGATCGCGGTGCGCACCAGCGCGGCGATCCGGTCGAGATCTTCCTTGCCGCGCGGCTGGTACACGGTCTCGCCGTTCGGGCTGCGCTGGTAGATGCCGTCCACGAGCACGGCGACGGAGAGGCGCTTCACGCGGCCGACCTGCTGGATCTCGGTCCGGGTCGTGCGCGAGATCTCGTAGTTGATCGTTTCCTCGTTCTTGCTCGACTGGTCCTTGGGCTGCGCGGCCTGCTGCTGGTCGCGGGCGCCCGGCAGCTCGTTGCCGACCGTGACCTGGCCCTCGCCGCCGGCCGTGGTGGCGTTCTCGCCCCGCGTCTGCGTCGAGCGCACCACGCGGCTCTCCGGATCGAAACTTTCCGACCGGCTTTCGATGCGCGACAGATCGAGCTCGGCCGCGACCTGCACGCGGGAGCGCCCGACGCCGACCGCCCCGACCACGATCTCCTCGACCTGCGCGCGCAGCCGCCGCTCCAGCGCGACGCGCTTCTCCTCGGTCCCGCTGGCGCCGAGCTCGGCGTCGCCGCCCCCGGCCCCGTTGGCGAGAAGGCGGCCGCGCTCGTCGATGATGGAGATGTTCTCGGGGGTGAGGCCCTCGACGGCCGAGGCCGCGAGGTGGCGGATCGCCTGGACCTGGTCTGCCGCGAGCTCGCCCCGCAGCTTGAGCACGATGGAAGCGCGCGCCGCCTCCTTGTCGCGGGCGAACAGACGGCGCTCGGGCAGGGCGAGATGGACCCGCGCGGACTGAACCCGGCCAATGGTCCGGATGGTGCGCGCGAGCTCGCCCTCGAGCGCCCGCAGGTGATTGATGTTCTGGACGAAGCTCGTCGACGAGAACGCGTCGCCCTTGTCGAAGATCTCGTAGCCGACGCCGCCGCCGGTGGGCAGGCCCTTGCCGGCGAGCTCCATGCGGATCTTGGCGATCTCGGCCTTCGGCACGAGGATCGTCGCGCCGTCGTCGCGCGTCTCGTACCGGATGCCGCGCCCGTCGAGGTCGCGCGCAACCGTGCCCGCATCCGTTCCCGACAGGTCGGTGAACAGAACGCCCATCGTGGGCTGCGACACGCGCAAGATCATGAACGCGAAGAAGCCGATCAGCGCGAGCGTGACCGCGCCCATCGCCGCCAGCCGCGCCGGACCAAATCTTGTCAGGAGCTCGATGACCCCGCCCAATGCCGAACCCCAGGGAACTTGCCGGGCGCGTGCTGCGCCCTACCCGGCAAGAATGTCCTGGTTCATGGTTAGCGTCGGGTTAAGCTTTCGCCGATCAGGCCTCCGGCGGGGCTATTGCCGGTAGTGCTGGATCCGGGTCGTGCGCAGGCCCGCGAGGCCGTGCTCGTCGATGGATTGCTGCCAGGACAGGAATTCCTCGACCGTTAGCGTGTAACGGCTGCAGGCTTCCTCCAGGCTCAGAAGACCGCCCCGCACAGCCGCGACGACTTCCGCCTTGCGGCGGATGACCCAGCGCCGTGTATTCGACGGCGGAAGGTCGGCGATGGTCAGGGGGGAACCGTCTGGACCGATCACATACTTGACGCGCGGTCGTAAAGGCTCGGTCATCTTACGCTCACACACACTTACGCTGACCACTCGAGGCCAAGCTACGCGGGCGCACTTAAGATTTGCTGAAACGAATCACTCAATTGCCACATTTCGCCGCCTCCGGGGGGTGGCGCGGCGCGCCTCACTGGCGGGCGATGGTCTTCACCTTCGCGAGCGGGATCGCGCTCGATCCGACGGTGAAGACGGGGGCGCCGCTGGAGACATCGACGGCGCTGACCACGCCGGACACTTCCGTCCCGACGCTCACCGCCTGGCCCGTGGTGTCCACGGCCTTGACCGCGAGCGTGTACTCGCCGTCCGGCAGGACCGACCCGCTGGCATCCTTGCCGTCCCAGGTGAAGCCCTGGGCGCCCGTCGTCAAGACGACGGGCTTGGTCGCCACCGCGGCGCCGTTCGCGTCCGTGATGGTGGCGGTCGCCTTTTTGCTGTCCTTGGCGGACGTGATCGTCCAGGCCGCGGCACCGTTGGCGAGCTTCGCCGTGCTGCCGTCGGCCGTGATCTTCATGCCGATATAGCTCGCCGCGCTCGAGCTCGAGCTCGACTGCATCGCGGTCAGGATCGAGTTCAGCGTGTCGTTGCTCTTCAGCTGCTGCTCGACCCCGGCGAATTGCACCAGCTGCTGCGTGAACTGGTTCGTGTCGAGCGGATCGAGCGGGCTCTGGTTCTTCAGCTGGGTCGTGAGCAGAAGCAGGAAGTCCTGGAAATTGCCCGCGATCTCCTTGCTGGCCGTGGCCGTGCCCGTGGTCGGGCTCGTGCTCCCGGCGGAGCTGAGCGCCGTGTAGCCGTTCGTGACCGTCGCCATCGGGCTCGTCCTAGATCGTCAGGTCCAGCGCGCCGAGGCGCGACAGGATGGCCCTGGGGAGAACCGGGGCGACGCTGCCCCGGGCCTGTGCGACGTCCTCGGCGGCTCGGCTCCGGCCGCCGGTGTTCGGCTGCGGGTCGCCACCCTGGCCGCCCTGGCCCGCAAAGCCGCCGCTGGTGCCGTCGCGCAGCGACATCGCGATGCCGTCCTGCGCCGGCCGCAGCCCGGCCTGTTCAAAGGCGCGCTCGAGCTGCGCGCGGTCGCGCGTGAGGAGGGCCAGCGCTTCCGGGCGTTCCACGATCAGATGGGCCCGGACCTCGCCGCTCTGGTCGATGTCGAGCTTCACGTCGACGCGCCCGAGTTCGTCCGGCGACAGGCGGATCTCGAAGCTGTTCGTCCCGTCCAGGGCTTTGAGGCCGATCTCGATCGGCACCCGTCCGATGGGCACGTCCGAGACCGTGCGCTGGACGGCGGCG
>JAQGJZ010000206.1 GCA_028290385.1 Enterovirga sp. | reverse complement strand
TTCATGATCGCCATGGTGAAGGCGTTCGTACCGCGCTACCGCTACGACCAGCTCATGCGGCTCGGCTGGAAGGTGTTTCTTCCGCTCTCGCTCCTCATGGTTGTCGTCGTCGCGGGCGTGCTCAAGCTGACGGATCTTGCTCCCCGCGGCCCTGTCGTGCCCGAGCCGGTCGCGACGAGAGGAGTCGTCCAATGAACGTCGCCCAGGCGGCAACCTCCCTTCTGCTGAAGGAGTTCGTCGGCGCCTTCGTGCTGTCGATGAAGTACTTCTTCAAGCCGAAGGCGACGATCAACTACCCGTT
This sequence comes from Enterovirga sp., assembly GCA_028290385.1. Taxonomy (GTDB): domain Bacteria; phylum Pseudomonadota; class Alphaproteobacteria; order Rhizobiales; family Beijerinckiaceae; genus Enterovirga. The sequence continues at coordinate 5,232 of JAQGJZ010000206.1, read as the reverse complement.
CGAGAAGAACTATTATTCGCCCCGCTTCCGCGGCGAGCATGCGCTGCGCCGCTACCCGAACGGCGAAGAGCGCTGCATCGCGTGCAAACTGTGCGAGGCGATCTGCCCCGCGCAGGCCATCACCATCGAGGCCGGGCCGCGCCGCAACGACGGCACCCGTCGGACGACGCGCTACGACATCGACATGGTGAAGTGCATCTATTGCGGCATGTGCCAGGAAGCCTGCCCGGTAGACGCCATCGTCGAGGGCCCGAACATGGAGTTCTCGGTCGAGAACCGGGAGGAGCTTCTCTACGACAAGCAGAAGCTGCTCGATAACGGTGATCGCTGGGAGCGCGAGCTTCAGCGCAACATCCGGATGGACGCCCCTTACCGGTAACCCGGCGAAGGGGTGAGGGGGTGAAGGCAAGGCGCCTCGGCTGCCTCGCCGCTCACGACCCACCACTCACGCACTCCCCGCCGTTGTCCCGCCCGGGGCAGCGGCCTATAGACCCCCGGGACTCGACCGTCCCGCCAGAACCCGAAGAGGCCGGGCCGAACCCCGATCGCCGATGCAAGCACTCTTCTTCTACATTTTCGCGGCGATCACCGTCGCGTCGGCCGTGATGGTGATCGCCTCGCGCAATCCCGTCCAGTCGGTGCTGTTCCTGATCCTCGCCTTCGTGAACGCGGCCGGGCTGTTCATCCTGCTCCATGCCGAATTCCTCGCGATGATCCTCGTGGTCGTCTATGTCGGCGCCGTTGCCGTGCTGTTCCTCTTCGTCGTCATGATGCTCGACGTGGATTTCGCCGAGCTGCGTCAGGGCTTCCAGCAATACCTGCCGGTCGGCGGGCTGATCGGCCTGATCTTCCTCGTGGAGATCCTGCTGGTCGTCTCGACCTGGGCCGTCAGCCCCGACGCGCTGCGCGTGCCCATCTCGGCAAGTGCGCCGAGCGAGGCGCTCAGCAACACCGAGGCGATCGGGCGGGTGCTCTACACGCGCTACTCGTACTTCTTCCAGGCGGCGGGCCTGATTCTGCTGGTCGCCATGATCGGGGCGATCGTGCTGACGCTGCGCGAGCGGGTCGGCGTGAAGCGGCAGAACATCGCCCAGCAGGTGGCGCGCACGCCCGAAGAGGCGGTGCAGTTGCACAAGGTGCCCTCCCGCCAGGGCCTCGGGGAGCTCACGCCATGACCACCATCGGGCTCGGCCACTTCCTGACCGTCGCGGCGATCCTGTTCACGATCGGCGTGCTCGGGATCTTCATCAACCGCAAGAACGTGATCGTCATCCTGATGTCCGTCGAGCTGATCCTGCTCGCCGTGAACATCAACCTGGTCGCGTTCTCGTCCTTCCTGAACGACATCGACGGGCAGGTCTTCGCGCTGTTCGTGCTCACCGTCGCGGCGGCCGAGGCCGCGATCGGGCTCGCCATCCTCGTCACCTTCTACCGCAATCGGGGTTCGATCGCGGTGGAAGACATCAACATGATGCGGGGCTGATTTCGCCCGATGTACCACGCGATCGTTTTCCTCCCCCTTGTCGGCTTCCTGATCGCCGGCATCTTCGGCCGCATGATCGGGCCGCGCCCGAGCGAGATCGTCACGACGGCGCTGCTCGGCGTCTCGGCCCTCTTGTCCTGGGTGGCCTTCATCTCGGTCGGGTTCGGCTCGGGCGCGACGCGCGTCCAGGTCGCGACCTGGATGGTGTCCGGCGACCTCGCGGTCGACTGGGCGTTCCGCATCGACACGCTGACGGCCGTGATGCTGGTCGTGGTGACCAGCGTCTCCGCGCTCGTGCACCTGTACTCGATCGGCTACATGCACGAGGACCCGCACCGGCCGCGGTTCTTCGCCTATCTGTCGCTCTTCACCTTCGCCATGCTGATGCTGGTGACGGCCGACAACCTCGTGCAGATGTTCTTCGGCTGGGAGGGCGTCGGCCTCGCGAGCTACCTGCTGATCGGCTTCTGGTACGAGAAGCCCTCCGCGAACGCCGCGGCCATGAAGGCCTTCATCGTCAACCGCGTCGGCGATTTCGGCTTCGCGCTCGGCATCTTCCTCATCTTCGTGCTGTTCAACTCGGTCTCCTTCGACCAGATCCTGCCGCGGGTCGCCGAGGTGAAGGACGCGACCTTCCGCTTCCTCGGCTATGATTGGAACGCGGTGACGCTCGCCTGCCTGCTGCTGTTCATGGGCGCGATGGGCAAGTCGGCGCAGTTCCTGCTGCACACGTGGCTGCCGGACGCCATGGAAGGCCCGACCCCGGTTTCGGCGCTGATCCATGCCGCAACCATGGTGACCGCGGGCGTGTTCATGGTCGCCCGGCTCTCGCCATTGTTCGAGATGTCCCCGAATGCGCTCACCGTCGTCACGGTGATCGGCGCGATCACGGCCTTCTTCGCCGCGACGGTCGGCCTCGTACAGAACGACATCAAGCGCGTGATCGCGTATTCGACCTGCTCGCAGCTCGGCTACATGTTCGTGGCCCTCGGGGTCGGCGCTTTCGGGGCGGGCATCTTCCACCTCTTCACGCATGCCTTCTTCAAGGCGCTGCTGTTCCTCGGGGCCGGCTCGGTCATCCACGCGATGCACCACGAGCAGGACATGCGGAACATGGGCGCGCTGCGCCGCTACATCCCGTTCACGACCGCCATGATGGCGATCGGCACGCTTGCCCTCACCGGCTTCCCGTTCACGGCCGGCTATTACTCGAAGGACGCGATCATCGAGGCGGCGTACACGTCTCACAACCCGGCCGCCGCGCTCGCCTTCATGGCGACCGTGCTCGCCGCGTTCATGACGTCGTTCTATTCCTGGCGCCTGTTCTTCATGACGTTCGAGCAGTTCCCGCGCTGGGGCGGCTCGCACGATGGGCACGCCCATGCCGCTGGCCATGCCGGCTCGCACGGCGCCGATGGCGCTCCGGGCCATCACGAGGGCGTCGCGCACGACAACCGCGGCCACGATGTCGAGCCGGCCTCGCATTCGGACCTCGAGCACGGCCACGGCCACGCCCATGCCCACGGCCACCACCAGCCGCATGAGAGCCCGCTCGTGATGCTGATCCCGCTCGGCGTGCTCGCCTTCGGGGCGATCTTCGCGGGCATGATCTTTTCGCGCTTCTTCATCGGCCACGACGCCGAGCATTTCTGGCGCGAGTCGCTCGGCGCGAGCCAGTACAAGGTGTTCGAGGAGATGCACCACGCCCCGCTGTGGGTCGTGTGGTCACCCTTCGTCATGATGGTCGGCGGCTTCCTGCTCGCCTTCCTCATGTATGTCCGCCGGCCTGACCTGCCCGGGCGGACCGCGGCGCAGAACCCGATCCTGTACCGGTTCCTGCTCAACAAGTGGTACTTCGACGAGCTCTACGACCTCGTCTTCGTGCGCGGCTCGAAATGGCTCGGGCGGTTCCTGTGGAAGCAGGGCGACGGCAACGTCATCGACCGGCTCGGGCCGGACGGCATCTCGGCGCGCGTCGTCGACGTGACGCGCGGCGTGGTCCGGCTGCAGACCGGCTACGTCTACCACTACGCCTTCGTCATGCTGATCGGGGTTGCGGCCCTGATCACCTGGTATCTCCTCACCGGCGCGGGGGCGCATTGATGTCCGCGCTTGTCATTCCGGGGCTCGCCCGCGGCGAGCACCCGGAACCCACGTCCTGGTTCCGGAGCGCATTCGTGGGTTCCGGATCTCCGCTTCGCTCCGTCCGGAATGACGGGGGAGAGTTCTGATGTTCGGCCTCGGCATCCTCGCCGGTCTCCTGATCGTCCCCCTGGTCGGGGCGGCGTTCATCCTGTCCCTGCGCGGGGACGATGCCGACGTGCGCTCGAATGCGCGCTGGGCGGCGCTCGCGGCGACGATCGTCACCTTCCTGCTCTCGCTCTATGCCTGGAGCCGGTTCGACCCGACGACCGCCGCCTTCCAGCTCACCGAGACGCATGCCTGGCTGGCGCAGACGATCCGCTTCAAGCTGACCGTCGACGGCTTCGCGATGCCGTTCATCCTGCTCACGACCTTCCTCATGCCGTTCTGCATCCTGGCGTCGTGGGAGGCGATCGGGCACCGGGTGAAGGCGTATTACGTCTGCTTCCTCGTCCTCGAGACGACGATGATCGGCGTGTTCGCGGCCGGCGACCTCGTCCTGTTCTACCTGTTCTTCGAGGCCGGCCTGATGCCGATGTTCCTGATCATCGGGATCTGGGGCGGCAAGCGGCGCATCTACGCGTCCTTCAAGTTCTTCCTCTACACGCTGCTCGGCTCGGTGCTGATGCTGCTCGCGATCATCGCGATGTACTTGCACGCCGGCACGACGGACATCCAGGCGCTGCTGCAGCACCGCTTCCCGGCCTCGATGCAGACCTGGCTATGGCTCGCCTTCTTCGCCTCCTTCGCGGTGAAGATGCCGATGTGGCCGGTCCATACCTGGCTGCCGGACGCGCACGTCGAAGCGCCGACGGCGGGCTCGGTGATCCTCGCCGGCATCCTGCTGAAGATGGGCGGCTACGGCTTCATCCGGTTCTCGCTGCCGATGTTCCCGGACGCCTCGCTGTATTTCCAGCCGCTCGTGTTCGCGCTCTCGATCGTGGCGATCATCTACGGCTCGCTCGTGGCCCTCATGCAGGAGGACATGAAGAAGCTCGTCGCCTATTCGTCCGTGGCGCATATGGGCTTCGTCACCATGGGCCTGTTCTCCCTGAACCCGCAGGGGATCCAGGGCGCCATGTTCCAGATGGTCAGCCACGGCCTCGTGTCCGGCGCGCTCTTCCTGTGCGTCGGCGTCGTGTATGACCGGATCCACACGCGCGAGATCGCGGCCTATGGCGGCCTCGTGAACCGCATGCCGCTCTACGCCGTCGTGTTCCTCATCTTCACGATGGCGAATGTCGGCCTGCCCGGCACGTCCGGCTTCGTCGGCGAGTTCCTGACCATGATGGGCGCCTTCCGGTCGAACCCGTGGGTCGGGTTCTTCTCGGCCTTCGGCGTGATCCTGTCGGCCGGCTACGCGCTCTGGCTGTATGCCCGGGTCGTCTACGGCCCGCTCGAGAAGCGCTCGCTCGCCGGCATTCTCGACCTGAACCGGCGCGAGATCATCACCTTCGCCCCGCTCGTGCTGCTCACGATCTATTATGGTGTGCAGCCCGGCCCCATCCTCGACACCTTCGCGCCCCCGACCGAAGCCCTTATCAAGGGCGTCGAGACGGCCATGGCGGCCGTCAAGACCGCGGCCCTCTCCGGTAACTGTCGCACAT
>JAQGJZ010000204.1 GCA_028290385.1 Enterovirga sp. | reverse complement strand
GTCATGATCGGCTGGTCGATGAGGCTGCGCTGGAACGCGCGCCGGTTCGCGACGTGGTGCGCCGCGTGCGAGATCGCCTGCCGCATGATCCCGGCCGACGACAGCGCGCATTCGAGCCGGGACAGATGGCCCATCGAGATCGCCTCTCGGATGCCGTGCCCCTCCTCGCCGATCAGCTGGGCGTAGGCGCCGCGGTACTCGACTTCGGAGGAGGCGTTCGAGCGGTTTCCCGCCTTGTCCTTGAGCCGCTGGATCATGAGGTGGTTGCGCGTGCCGTCGGGCAGCCAACCCAGGACGAGGAAACAGGAAACGCCCCGTTCCGTCCTGGCGAGCGTAATGAACAGATCCGACTGCGGCACGGAAAAGAACCATTTGTGCCCGACCAGACGCCAGTGCTCGCCGTCGCGCTCCGCATGGGTCTGGGTCTGGCGCAGGTCCGAGCCGCCCTGCTTCTCGGTCATGGCCATCCCGACCGTGATCCCGGTCTTGTCCGAGGCACGGGTCTGGCGCTGGTCGTAGTGCGGCGAAAGAACCTTCGCTTCCCACTGGGCCGCCAGCGCGGGGTCGCGCCTGAGCGTAGGAACCGAGGCGTAGGTCATGAGGATCGGGCACATGATGCCGTTTTCGCCCTGGTTCCAGAGATAGGACAAGGAGGCCCGCGCGACCTGCGCGCCCGCGCGCGGGTCCGTCCAGGAGAGCGCGTGCACCTCCTGGCCGATGGCGAGGCCCATCAGCTCGTGCCAGGCCGGATGGAAGTCGATCTCGTCGATCCGGTTGCCGAAGCGATCGTGGGTCCTCAGTTCCGGACCATACCGATTGGCTTGTCTGGCGAGCTCCTGCACATGGCGGCTGCCCACAGTGCGTCCGGCTTCTTCGAGCTTCGGCCTCGCCCAATCCGCCCCAAACGCGCGCACGATTCGCGTCAGCGTGGAATCGCCCGAATAGCCGTCGTAATCGGCCAAAGGCGGCGGCTGATTCAGCACCTCATGCGTTGCATAGCCATAGCGGTCCGGCATGGCGTTCTCCCGAGGCGACGCGCGTGGGCCAGCAAAGAGTTAACGCAGCCTTTTGTCACCCCGAAACAAACATCGAGGCGCCGGGAACCAGCCGCGCGGCTCCGCTTTCCCTGGAACGCAACTTGCGTTTAGCTGACCGAGAACACCGGGGGGACGATGGCGGGCACGGCCTTCGACGAGATGAACGGGGCCGGGAATGCGGGTGAAGGTATCCGCCCGGCTTACGAAGGCCTGAGCGATTGGCTGAAGCAGCAGCCGCCGGAGTTCTTCGATACCCGCCGGAGCCAGGCGGAGCTCTTTTTCAGGCGCGTCGGCATCACGTTTGCCGTCTATGGGGAGAACGAGACCTCCGAACGCCTGATCCCGTTCGACATCATCCCGCGGCTGCTCAACAAGGCCGAGTGGTCCTTCCTCGAGCGCGGCTTGAAGCAGCGCGTCTCGGCGCTGAACGCGTTCCTGAAGGACATCTACGGCCCGCAGGAATGCATCAAGGCCGGCATCATTCCGCCTGACCTCGTCTACCAGAACCAGCACTATCGACTGGAGATGAAGGACGTCTCGGTTCCGCACGACATCTACGTCCATATTGCAGGAATCGACGTCGTGCGTGTCGGGCCGACCGAGTTCTACGTGCTCGAAGACAATGCCCGCACCCCGTCCGGCGTGTCCTACATGCTCGAGAACCGGGAAGTGATGATGCGGCTCTTTCCCGAGCTTTTCGCCAGGCACAACGTCGCCCCGGTCGAGAACTATCCCGACGCGCTCCTCGCGACACTGCGTTCGGTTGCGCCCGACAGCGTCGCGCGTGATCCAGTCGTCGCGCTGCTCACCCCGGGCCGGTACAATTCGGCGTTCTACGAGCACTCCTTTCTGGCGGACAAGCTCGGGGTCGAACTGGTCGAGGCGACGGACCTCTTCGTGCGGGACGACATCGTCTACATGCGGACCACCCAGGGGCCGACGCGCGTCGACGTCATCTACCGCCGCATCGACGACGACTTCCTCGATCCGCTGGTTTTCCGGCCTGATTCCGTCCTTGGCGTACCCGGGATCATGAGCGCCTACCGGGCCGGCAACGTCACGCTGGCCAACGCGGTCGGCACCGGCATTTCGGACGACAAGGCGGTCTATACGTACATGCCGGAGATCGTCCGCTTCTTCACGGGCGAGGATGCGATCCTGCAGAACGTGCCCACCTGGCGCTGCCGCGAGCCGCAGGCGCTCTCCCACGTGCTGGCGAACCTGCCCGAACTGGTCGTGAAGGAAGTGAACGGATCCGGCGGCTACGGCATGCTGGTCGGGCCGCATGCCTCCAAGCGCGAGATCGAAGAGTTCAGCCGCAAGCTGAAACACGCGCCGGAGAACTTCATCGCCCAGCCGACCCTGTCGCTCTCGACCTGCCCGACTTTCGTGGCCTCGGGCGTCGCGCCGCGCCATGTGGACCTGCGGCCGTTCGTGCTCTCCGGAGGCGACGAGATCCGCATCGTGCCGGGCGGCCTCACGCGCGTCGCGCTCAAGGAGGGATCCCTCGTGGTGAATTCCAGCCAGGGTGGTGGAACCAAGGACACCTGGGTTTTGGACGGCTGAGCCCGCCCTCCCCGATCGCCGCCTCCCTTTCCTTCCTCAGGTCGAACAAGGCCTCCGATGCTCTCCCGCACCGCAGATTCCCTGTACTGGCTGTCCCGCTACTCGGAGCGGGCGGACTTCGTGGCGCGGATCCTGGACGCGACCCTGCGCCTCACCACCCTGCCCCAAAGCTATGCCGGCGAGCGCAACGAATGGGAATCGGCGCTCGCTTCTGCGGGCGACACCGCCCTCTTCCAGACGCTGTATTCGTCCGTCAACGAAGAGACCGTCCGGGATTTCCTCGCCTTCAATCCCCAGAACCCGTCGTCCATCCGCAGCTGTCTCGAGACGGCGCGTGAAAACGCCCGCGCCGTGCGGACCGCACTCACATCCGAGATGTGGGACGACCTGAACTGCGCCTGGCTTGAGCTGAAGAAATACGACAACGACCTCAGCCAGGAGGAATTCGCGCGTTTTCTGGACTGGGTGAAGCGTGTCGCGCTCACCTTCGACGGCTCCGCCTACCGCACGATGCTGCGCAACGACGCGTTCTGGTTCACCCGGCTCGGCAGCGCGATGGAGCGGGCCGACAATACGGCCCGCATCCTCGACGTGAAGTATCACCTGCTTCTGCCTGCAACGGAGCGGGTCGGCGGCAGCCTCGATTACTTCCAGTGGACGACGATCCTGAGAGAGGTCTCCGCGCTCACGGCCTACCATTGGGTGTACCGCGAAAGCATCAAGCCCTGGCTCGTCGCCGACCTCCTGATCCTCAACAAGGAGATGCCGCGCTCGCTTTCGAACTGCTACGAGATCCTGGTGCGCTATCTCGACATGATCGCGGATGCTTACGGCAGGCGAGGCGCATCCCAGCGCGTCGCCACCACGACGCGGGCTCGCCTGTTGTCGTCGAGCATCGACGAGATCTTCTCGAACGGCCTGCATGAATTCGTGACGGACTTCGTGGTCGACAACAATCGGCTCGGTGAAGCCATCATCGAGCAATACCTGAGCTGACATTGGGGACGGGCAGCCATGCGGATCCGCATCTCGCACCAGACCCGCTACAGCTACGATAGCCCGATGCTGGCGGTCCTGCAGATCCTCCGCCTCACGCCGCGCGACAGCGACGGGCAGCATGTCCTGTCATGGCGTTTGGAGCCCAGCGCGGAAGGCCGGCTCAAGCCCTTCGAAGACGCTTTCGGCAATCTCTGCCACGAATTCGCGGCCGACGAGCGGGTCGGCCAGCTTGCCCTCACGGTCGCGGGGGAGGTCGAGACCCAGGATACCGCCGGCATCGTGCGCGGAACTGTGGAGCGCGTGCCGGAGCTCGTGTTCCTGCGCGAGACGCCGCTCACGGCGGCCGACGACGCGATCCGCGCCTTTGCGTCGGCGGTCGAGGCCCAGGCGGCCCGGGACCCGCTCGGCACGCTTCATGCCGTTCTGGCGGCCATCCATCGGGAGATCGCCTTCGACACCGGGCCGACGAACGCGTCGACCACGGCGGCCGAGGCCTTCGCCCTGCGCCGGGGCGTATGCCAGGACCTCACGCACATCTTCATCGCCAGCGCCCGCTATCTGGGAATCCCGGCCCGCTACATCTCGGGCTATTTCCACCGCGCGGACGGCGTGACGGATCAGGATGCCGGCCATGCCTGGGTGGAGGCGAAGGTGCCGGGCCTCGGCTGGGTCGGGTTCGACCCGGCCAATGGCATCGGCACGACCGAAGCGCATGTCCGCGTTGCGGCCGGCCTGGACTATCTCGGTGCCGCACCCGTGAGGGGCAGCCGCAGAGGCGGCGGGAGCGAGACGCTTGACGTTCGCCTGAGAGTGGATACCCGTCGCAGCCAGGTCCAGAGCCAGAGCTGACCGACGGCGAGCCATGCGGCC
>JAQGJZ010000187.1 GCA_028290385.1 Enterovirga sp. | reverse complement strand
CGGACGCTATGAGCTTGTTTCCTCCCCTGAAGCCCGGTCCGATGACATTTCCCGCCGACACGGCAGACGAGCCCTTCTGGCGCACCAAGCACCTCGAGCAGATGAGCCCGACGGAGTGGGAAAGCCTCTGCGACGGCTGCGGCCGCTGCTGCCTCGTGAAGCTGGAGGATGAGGATTCCGGCGAGGTGCACTACACCGATGTGGGCTGCACCCTCCTCGACGGAACGAGCTGCCGCTGCCGCTCGTATCCGACCCGGCAGGAGATCGTGCCCGATTGCGTGCGGCTGACGCCGGAGACGGTCCGTACCATCAACTGGCTGCCCCCGACCTGCGCCTACCGTCTCGTGGCCGAGGGCCGAGATCTCTACTGGTGGCATCCGCTCCTGTCCGGGGACCCCGACACGCCGCACCTCGCCGGCGTGACGATCCGCGGCCGGCTGGCCGGTCCCGAGGAGGAGTTCGAGCCCGACGATCTGTTCGAGCAGATCGTCGATTGGCCCGCCGAACCGCCGATCGAGCCCCTGTCCGCCCGAGCCCGGCGCCGGAACTGAGTCCTTCCGGCCACGTTTCCCCGATGTAGACGCGCCCGGTTTCACGGGTGCGCAAGTCCATCAAACATCAGGGAGACCGGCCATGGGGCTGTTCACGTCGCCGATCAAGACGTTCGACGATCTTTACCTGCATACGCTGCAGGATATCTATTACGCCGAGCAGCAGATCACGAAAGGCCTGACCGAGATGATCGGCAAGGCTGAGAATGCTTCGCTGAAGCAGGCCTTTAAGAAGCATCTCGGCGAGACCGAGCAGCAGATCAAGCGCCTCGAGGATGCGTTCGGCATCCTCGGCGAAAAGGCCAAGGGCGCGACCTGCCCGGCGATCGACGGCATCATCAAGGAAGCGCGCGAGCTCATCTCCGATTGCGACGATCCGGAGGTGCGGGACGCCGCGATGCTCGCCGCCGCGCAGGCCGTCGAGCATTACGAGATCACGCGCTACGGGACGCTGGTTTCCTGGTCGAACCAGCTCGGCCGCAAGGACATCGCGGCGCTGCTCGAGAAGAACCTCGCCGAGGAAAAAGCGACGGACGAGAAGCTGACCGCGCTCGGCGAAGCGCGGATCAACAAGAAAGCCGCCTGACCGCGTCTTCAACACCCGAATGCAGACGGCGGCCGAGAGGCCGCCGTTTTGCTGTGCGGCGCCGCTGACGCCGGCCGGAGTTGCATCGGCCTGATCATCGGAACGCCCTCGTGCCGGGACACTTCGGGGCCAAAGGCACCGAGCGGAGCGCGCGCTGGGCCGCAAACATCACCGCCGGCATATGAAAATAGTCCTTGACACCGGCGCGCTGCCGGGCTAAACAAAACCCACGCTGACGAATTGCGCCGAGACCACCGGCCTTCGCTGCAGGCCTCCCGGTGAACTCGTGAGAGTTCCGAAGGGCCCCCAATCCGAGAAGTTTCGACAGGGCGCGGGCGGAGGATATCCGGCCGTGTTTTCCGTTTCGGAGACGCCTATGCCGCGCGCATTCGGGCCGACGATGCTCGAGAAGATCCGCCTTGGGTATGCCGATCTCGACACCACGCTGGAGGAGACGGCCCAAAGGCTCGGCACCACGAAAAGAACCATGGCGTACCTCGCGGAGCGCTGCGGCTGGCCAAGCCGCCGCGCGGCCATCTCGGCCCTGCGTCGGCCGCCCATCCCGGTTGAGGAGAAGGGCGAGCAGGGCACGTCCGGCCAGCTGGCCCAGCTTCGGCGCATCTCGGCCCGCACGGTCGCCGAGCTCGAGGCAGAGCTGTCCACCCGCGAGGCCGCCGACCCCGAGCGGACTGCCCGGGCGCTCGCGACCCATGTGCGCCTGATCGGACATTTGCAGAAGCTGCAGGCCGAGAAAGCCGAGGAGCCCGAACCGCATGACGAGCCCCGCCCGCGCACGCTGGCCGAGCTGCGCGACGAGCTTCGCCGGCATCTTGAGCGGATTCGAGTCGAGCAACGAGCTCGAGGGCTTCGTGGAGAGCCTGAACCGGATTGAAGCCGAACAACTGCTTCGGCATTGGCCGCTGCGCTGCCGCGCGCCGCAAACCCCACCCGAGAGTTGGGGCAATCCCAAATCTTGGACCGTCTGGCTCGTGATGGGCGGCCGCGGCGCCGGCAAGACCAGAACCGGCGCCGAATGGGTGCAGGGGATCGTCGGCGCGGAGCCGGGCTTCGCTGAGCCCGGGGCTGGCCGGATCGCGCTTGTCGGCGAGACCTTCGCGGCGGTGCGCGACGTGATGATCGAAGGGCCCGCCGGGATCCTGTCGCTGGCGTGGGGGAGCGATCGCCCGACCTGGTCGCCCGCTCTGCGTCGGCTCGCATGGCCGAACGGCGCGCTGGCGCATGCCTTCTCGTCCGAGGACCCGGACGGCCTGCGCGGGCCGCAATTCGACGCCGCCTGGTGCGACGAACTCGCCAAGTGGCGCTACCCGACGGAGACCTGGGACATGCTGCAGTTCGGCCTCAGGCTCGGGCCGGCGCCGCGTGAGATCGTCACGACGACGCCCCGTCCGCTGCCGCTGTTGAAGAAGCTGCTGGCCGACCCGCGCGTGGTCGTGAGCCGCTCGCGCACGATGGAGAACGCGGCGCATCTGGCGCCGTCCTTTCTGGATACGATCGTCGGTCGGTACGAGGGCACCCGGCTTGGCCGGCAGGAGCTCGACGGCGAGATGATCGAGGAGCGCGAGGATGCGCTCTGGTCGCGCGATCGGATCGAGGGCTGCCGCGCGGATGCGGCGCCGCCGCTCGTGCGCATCGTGGTTGCGGTCGATCCGCCTGCCTCGTCGGGCGCCCGGGCGGATGCTTGCGGCATCGTGGTGGCGGGCGTCGACACGGCCGGGCTCGGCTACGTGCTGGCCGATGCGAGCCTGGACGCCGCCCGTCCGACCGATTGGGCCGAGAAGGCGATCGCCGCCTATCGGCGCTGGAGTGCCGATGCGCTGGTCGCGGAGGCGAACCAGGGCGGCGAGATGGTCCGGGCTGTGCTGGCGCAGGTCGACCCCACCGTGCCGGTCACAACCGTGCATGCGACGCGCGGCAAGTATCTGCGGGCCGAGCCCGTGGCCGTTCTCTACGAGCAGGGACGGGTGCGCCATGTCGGGGCGTTTCCGGAGCTCGAGGACGAACTCTGCGATTTCGGCCCGGGCGGGCTGTCGTCCCGCCGCTCGCCAGACCGCCTCGACGCGCTCGTCTGGGCCCTGTCGCACCTGATGCTGAGCCGCGCCGAGCCGCGGGTGAGGGTTCTGTAGATGCCGAGCTTTCTCTCACGCCTCCTCGGCCGCTCGCCGGAGGAGAAGGCTTCGCGCGCCCCGCTTCCGTCCAACGGCCAGGGTGTCGCGTTCTATCTCGGCGGGCGCGCCGCCTGGACGAACCGCGATTATGCGGGGCTCGCCCGTGAAGGGTTTCAGCGCAATGCCGTCGTGCACCGGGCGGTGCGGCTGGTGGCGGAGGCCGCCGCCGCTATCCCGGTCGATCTCCACCATGAGGGTAGGGCGCTCGCGCGCCATCCGCTGCTCGATCTTCTCGCCCGCCCCAACCCGCGCGAGGGCGGGACCCGCTTCA
>JAQGJZ010000177.1 GCA_028290385.1 Enterovirga sp. | reverse complement strand
GATCCCGTGACCCTCGGGCTCTGCTCTCAGAGCGATCTCGAGTTCGAGGTTCAGCGCGCCGCCAAGGATCGGCCCCCGGCCGCGGACCATGCCGAGGGCGGCCAGACGCTGCTTCCGGCCGAGGTCTCGACGGCTCCGGAGCCGCGCGGCGGCGATCCCTTCCGCGAGATGCCGGGCTCCCGGCGCGGCTCGGAGGAGGAGAAGATCGACGTCGATTCGGTGTTCGCCAAGCTCAAGCAGCTCAAGCGCACTGAAGACGAAGACGCCTAAAGGGGGAGCGGGACCATGGAACGTCGTCGTCTCGGCCGCTCGTCCCTGCAGGTCCCGCCGCTCTGTTTCGGCTGCAACGTCTTCGGCTGGACGGTCGACGAGGCGACGTCGTTCGCGCTGCTCGACGCCATGCTGGAGCGAGGGATCAACTTCCTCGACACGGCGGACGTTTATTCGCGCTGGGTGCCCGGGCACCAGGGCGGTGAGTCCGAGACCATCATCGGCCGCTGGCTCAAGGCCCGCGGCAACCGCGACCGCGTGGTCCTGGCCACCAAGGTCGGCATCGACATGGGCGAAGGCCGGGTCGGGCTGAAGCCCGCCCGCATTGCCGAAGCGGTCGAGGCGTCGCTGAAGCGGCTCCAGACGGACTATATCGACCTCTACCAATCGCACCGGGACGACCCGGATACGCCCCAGGACGAGACGCTCGGGGCCTATGCGAAACTGATCGAGGCCGGGAAGGTCCGGGTGATCGGCGCGTCCAACTTCACGGCCGAGCGATTGACCGAGGCGCTGACGCTCTCCGAGACCCACGGCCTGCCGCGCTACGAGAGCCTGCAGCCCGAATACAGCCTCGCGGAACGCGCCGGGTTCGAGGGCCCGCTCGAGCAGGTCTGCCGCGAGAACGAGGTCGGGGTCATCACCTTCTTCTCGCTCGCCGCGGGCTTTCTAACCGGCAAGTACCGATCGGAGGCCGATTTCGCGAAGAGCGAGCGCGGCGCACGCTCGATCCCGAAATACATGAACGAGCGCGGCATGCGCATTCTGGCCGCGCTCGACGAGGTGTCGGGCATGACGGGCGCCGAGCCTGCCGCGATCGCGCTGGCCTGGCTGATGGCGAAGCCGGCCGTCACGGCCCCCATCGCGAGCGCTACGTCGCTGAAGCAGCTCGACACGCTTGTCGCCGCGACGACGCTGAAGCTCTCGGCTGAGGCGATCGCAAAGCTCGACGCGACCGGGCCCTAGGCGGCGCATGTCGAGCTCGGCCGACAGCCCGCTCCGGGCGGAGCGGGACAGCGACATCGTCGAGATCGCGGGCGCGCAAGTGGTGCTGGGCTACGACCCGGACGGCGAGGTCTGGTTTGTCCGCGCCAGCAGCGTGCCGGGCCTGATGGCGACCGCCGATACGCATACGGAGCTCCTGGACGAGCTCCCCGCCCTGATCCGCCAGGCGATGCTGCCGTGATGTCCGCTCGGCCATGAAGGCCGAGCACGTTCACGATCTCCATTCCGAACTATCAGCCGGCTGGCCCTGCGCCTTCGAGAGCGGGACCGCGATGCCGTCCTTGGTTTCCCCTCGGCCGGTCATGCGGTAAAGGCGAGGTTCGATCCCCTTCGCCAGTTCCATCGCATGACCATCCGGTTCCACCGGGGCGACCTTCCGGCCGACTATCGGCCGGGCGCCTCCATTGCCATCGACACCGAGACGCTCGGGCTCAACCCTCACCGGGACCGGCTCTGCGTCGTGCAGATCTCACGCGGCGACGGCGATGCGGATGTGATCCAGATCCTGCCCGATGCGCCGCCCCCGTCCGTCCTGATCGGCGTTCTCGCCGACCCCTCGGTTCTCAAGATCTTCCATTTCGCCCGGTTCGATCTGGCGGTGCTGTTTCTGCGCCTCGGCGTGATGCCGGCGCCGGTCTACTGCACCAAGATCGCCTCCAAGCTGGTTCGAACCTACACGGACCGGCACGGTCTCAAGGACCTGTCCCGCGAACTCCTGGGTGTCGACCTGTCGAAGGCGCAGCAATCGTCGGATTGGGCTGCCGCCCAGCTCAGCGAGGCGCAGATCGAATATGCCGCCTCCGACGTGCTGCACCTGCACGCCCTGAAGGCACGCCTCGATTCGATGCTGGCGCGCGAGAACCGGACGGAGCTGGCGCAGAGCTGCTTCGCGTTTCTGCCGACCCGCGCGCAGCTCGACCTGCTCGGCTGGCCGGAAACGGACATCTTCGCGCACAGCTGAGCTGAACGTACCGGAGTTGACGGAGTTCCGCCGCGAGCGCAGACAGAGCCCGGCCATAACTTCGCCATCGCGGGCGGGCAGGGATGAGGCTTCACCTCGACGTTCGGAATTGCCCGTGACTGGCTATCTGCCGGCGCTTAGACGTGACGGCCGCGGCGGCCCTGATCGTGCCGGTGCCTATGCCAAGGCACAGCGGCACTCTTTGCGCGTCCGTCTTCTGCGGGTCGGCATTCCTGCCGGTGCCCTCCTGGCCGGCGGCCTCGTGGTCGCGGCCACCCTCTATCGTCCCTTTGGCGACATCCCCGGCCTGTCGCTCGGCAGTGTCTCTATGTCCGGCACCAAGCTGGCCATGGAGAACCCGCGCCTCACCGGGTTCCGCAAGGACAGCCGCCCGTACGAGGTAACGGCCAAGGCCGCCTTCCAGGACGTGCGCAAGCCCGGGCTCGTCGAGCTGAACGACGTGAACGCCAAGCTCGCCACCGATGCGGCGGGCGCTTTCGCGCGTCTTGTTTCCGCGTCCGCCCTGTTCGACACCGCCAAGGAGCTCATCGAGCTCACGCAGGACATCCGCATCACGACCAGCCGGGGCGAGGAGGTGCTGATGCGTTCGGCCTCCGTCGACCTGAAGGGCGGAACCGTGGTGTCGCGCCAGCCGGTGAAGATCACGACCCAGAACGGCACGATCGAGGCCGAGGGCGTGCACGTCTCCGACAACGGCCGCGTGCTCTCGTTCGAGGGCCGCGTGCGCACCCAGTTCAGCCGAGCCGCCATCGAGCCGGCTGAGCCGAAGCCGAGCGAGCCACCCCGCATCTCGCAGGCCGATTACCCGCCCCGTCGATAGGCGGCTCGTCCGCTCCAGGAGCCTTGTCCCATGCGCGGTCTCGCCATCGCGGCGTTTCTTCTCGCTACCACGTCGCCCGGCCACGCCGAACGCGATGCGGCCAGGCTCGACTCGGCCGTGAAGCTGGCCCAGAGCCCCGCCGTGCCGGGCCGGACGGCCGGCAAGCGCTCCTCGGCCTTCGGCGAACTGGGCTCGAACAGGGACCCGATCAAGATCGATGCCGACCGGCTCGACGTGTTCGACAAGGAAGGCCGCGCAGTGTTCGCGGGCAACGTCGTCGCCGTGCAGGGCGACTCGACCATGAAATGCTCGCTCCTCACGGTGTTCTACGAGGCCGGGCGTGCCGCCGCCGCGACGGGCCAGGCCAGCGGCGAGGCGGGGCAGAACCCGCTTGCCGGGGACGGCGCCATCCGCAAGATCAGTTGCAAGGGGCCGGTGACGATCGTGTCGAAGACGCAGGTCGCGACGGGCGACAACGCGGAATTCGACAGGAGCCGCAACAAGGTGCTGCTCGTCGGCAATGCCGCCCTCACGGACGGCCCGAACGTGACGCGCGGCGAGCGCGTCGCCTACGATCTGAATACCGGCATCGCCAATGTGGAAGGCGGCGCCGGGGGCGGCCGAGTCCGGGCGCTCATCGTGCCTGGCAGCCAGAACAATCCCGGCCAGGGCGCCGCGAGGCCGCGCTGACCGGGCCCGTGTCCCTGCCGTTGCGGGCGTCCGGACAGGGCCCTATGTCTTGTCCGCCTTCCGCCGTGCTCCCGTGAAATTCAGCCTCAACCTCCGGGTTCGAACAACAGCCGCCGCCGCACCCGATGCGGCCAGCAGCGCGGAATTCGACGCCTACGCGGAATCGTGGGCGGAGGGCGAGGTCGCGGCCGGCCCCGGCATTCTGTCCGTCGAAGGCCTGCAAAAGAGCTATGGCGGGCGAACCGTCGTGCATGACGCCGGGCTGATCGTGCGCCAGGGCGAGGCTGTCGGCCTGCTCGGCCCGAACGGCGCCGGCAAGACCA
>JAQGJZ010000415.1 GCA_028290385.1 Enterovirga sp. | reverse complement strand
GCTCATGGCCGCGGAGTGACGGACAGATAAGATGACAAAGATCGTCGTCGACGGGACCGAGGTTGACGTTCCGCCGGAATACACGCTGCTCCAGGCGAGCGAGCTGGCGGGCGCCGAGATTCCGCGCTTCTGCTTTCACGAGCGGCTGTCCATCGCGGGCAATTGCCGGATGTGCCTCGTCGAGCTGAAGGGCGCGCCGAAGCCGGTGGCCTCCTGCGCCTGGGGCGTGCGCGATTGCCGGCCGGGCCCGAACGGCGAGCCGCCGACCGTGCTGACCAAGTCGCCGCTGGTGAAGAAGGCGCGCGAGGGGGTGATGGAGTTCCTCCTCATCAACCACCCGCTCGATTGCCCGATCTGCGACCAGGGCGGCGAATGCGACCTCCAGGACCAGGCGATGGCCTATGGGGTCGACACCTCGCGCTTCCACGAGAACAAGCGCGCGGTGCACGACAAGTACATCGGGCCGCTGGTCAAAACCTCGATGAACCGCTGCATCCATTGCACGCGGTGCATCCGCTTCGTGGCCGAGGTCGCCGGCGTGCCGGATCTCGGCGCGACCGGCCGCGGCGAGGACATGGAGATCACGACCTATCTCGAACACGCGATGGGCTCGGAGCTGCAGGCGAACGTCGCCGATCTCTGCCCCGTCGGCGCGCTGACGCATAAGCCGCAGGCCTTCAACGTGCGGCCGTGGGAGCTGGCCAAGACGCCGTCCGTCGACGTGATGGACGCCGTCGGCTCGAACATCCGGGTCGACGCTCGCGGCAAGGAGGTCATGCGCGTCCTCCCCCGCGTGAACGAGGACATCAACGAGGAGTGGATCTCCGACAAGACGCGCCAGCACGTGGACGGCCTCCGCCTGCAGCGCCTCGATCGTCCCTTCCTGCGCGAGAACGGCCGCCTGCGCCCGGCCTCGTGGAACGAGGCGTTCGCGGCCATCGCGGCGCGCGTTAAGGCGGCGGATCCGAGCCGCATCGGGGCGATCGCGGGCGATCTCGCCGGCGTCGAGGAGATGTTCGCCCTCAAGCTGCTGCTCGAGAGCCTGGGCTCAAAGAACCTCGATTGCCGGCAGGACGGATCGGTTCTCACCCCCGCCCACGGGCGCGGCTCGTACCTGTTCAACCCGACCATCGCGGGCATCGACGATGCCGACGCGATCCTGATCATCGGGTCGAATCCGCGCCTCGAGGCGGCGATCATCAACCAGCGCATCCGCAAGCGCTGGCGGACCTCGCCGCTGCCGATCGCCGTGATCGGCCCGCAGGCTGACCTGACCTATCCCTACGCGTATCTCGGCGCCGGGCCGGACACCCTGGTCGAGCTCGTCGGCGGGCGGCACAGCTTTAATGACGTGCTGTCCAAGGCCGAGCGGCCGCTGATCATCCTCGGCGCGGGCGCGACCGCCCGGTCCGACGGCGCCGCGATCCTGGCCGCTGCCGCGCAGCTCGCCGGGGCCATCGGGGCCGTGAAGGACGGCTGGAACGGCCTCGCGGTTCTGCACACGGCCGCCGCGCGCGTCGGCGGGCTCGACCTCGGCTTCGTGCCGGGGGAGGGCGGCCTCGCCGCCCCGGCCATGGTGGCCGCGGGCAGCCTCGACGTGCTGTTCAACCTCGGCGCGGACGAGATCGACATCGCGCCCGGCGCCTTTGTGATCTACCAGGGCACGCATGGCGACCGCGGCGCGCATCGCGCCGACGTGATCCTGCCGGGCGCTGCCTACAGCGAGAAATCGGCCACCTTCGTGAACACGGAAGGTCGCGTGCAGATGACCAACCGCGCCGTGTTCCCGCCGGGCGACGCCCGCGAGGACTGGGCGATCCTGCGCGCGCTTTCGGACGTGCTCGGCAAGCGCCTGCCGTTCGACAGCCTCCCCGCGTTGCGGCGGGCGCTGTACGGCCAGCATCCGCATCTAGCCCGGGTCGAGCAGGTCGCTCCGGCAGAGGGCGCCCCGGCGCTGAGGCAGCTCGCCGCTCTCGGCGGCTGGCCGGGGCGCGAGCCGTTCGGGCCCGTGATCCGGGACTTCTATCTCACGAACCCCATCGCCCGCGCCTCGCGGGTCATGGCCGAATGCTCGGCCCTGCTCGGTGCGCCCTCGGCGCTCCAGGCGGCCGAGTAGGATCGCCTCATGAGCGCCACCGACATCCTCCTGACGGTCCTGCTGATCGCGCTGAAGAGCGTCGTCCTTCTGGTCGCGCTGCTCGTCTTCATCGCGTTCGCGCTCTACGCCGACCGCAAGATCTGGGCGGCCGTGCAGCTTCGCCGCGGCCCAAACGTCGTCGGCCCCTTCGGCCTGCTGCAGAGCTTCGCCGACCTGACCAAGTTCTTCTTCAAGGAGCCGGTCATCCCGGCTTCCGCGAACAAGGGCATCTTCCTGCTCGCGCCCTTCGTGTTCGCGACGGTTTCGCTCGCGGCCTGGGCCGTGATCCCGCTGGACGCCGGCTGGGCCATCGCCGACATCAATGTCGGCGTCCTCTACCTGTTCGCGGTCTCCTCGCTCGGCGTCTACGGCGTCATCATGGGCGGCTGGGCCTCGAACTCGAAATACCCGTTCCTCGGCGCGCTGCGCTCCACGGCCCAGATGGTGTCCTACGAGGTCTCGATCGGCTTCGTGATCGTCACGGTGCTGATGTGCGCGGGCTCGCTGAACCTGACCCGCATCGTGGAGGCGCAGAACAGCGCCTTCGGCTTCCTCGGCTGGTACTGGCTGTGGCTGTTCCCGATGTTCGTGGTGTTCTTCATCTCGGCCATGGCCGAGACGAACCGCCCGCCCTTCGACCTGCCGGAGGCCGAATCCGAGCTCGTGGCCGGCTTCATGGTCGAGTATTCCTCGACGCCGTTCCTCATGTTCATGCTCGGCGAGTACGTGGCCATCATGACCATGTGCGCGCTGGGGACCATCCTGTTCCTCGGCGGCTGGCTGTCGCCGATCCCGTTCGCGCCCTTCACCTGGATCCCGGGCGTGATCTGGTTCGTCCTCAAGGCGAGCTTCCTGTTCTTCATGATCGCCATGGTGAAGGCGTTCGTACCGCGCTACCGCTACGACCAGCTCATGCGGCTCGGCTGGAAGGTGTTTCTTCCGCTCTCGCTCCTCATGGTTGTCGTCGTCGCGGGCGTGCTCAAGC
>JAQGJZ010000161.1 GCA_028290385.1 Enterovirga sp. | reverse complement strand
CAACCGCGACCGCGGTGGTCAGGTGCTCCAGGATCATCTTAAGGCCGGGGAACTTCTCGGTCAGCGGCCCGAGGCGACGGTCGATGAACACCGCCTCGCGATCGAAGATGTCGACCGCAGGATCGACCTCCTCCCCGTGCATCGAGAGCGGCAGGCCGATCTTCTCGGCCCGCTCGAAGACGCGATCGAGCTTGCCGATATCGGTGACGCCCTCGGCCGCGTTGGTGGTGGCGTGCGCCGGATAGAGCTTGAGGGCGGCGAAGACGCCCTCGCGAAAGCCGCGCTCGATATCGTCCGGGTCGGTGTCATGCGTCAGGTAGCATGTCATCAAGGGTTCAAAGGACGAGCCGGCCGGCCGCGCCGCGCGCAGCCGCTCGCGGTAGGCCACGGCCTCGGCCGCCGTGCGGACCGCCGGCGTCAGGTTCGGCATGGCGATCGCGCGGCCGAACACGCGCGCGGTCGCCGGCAGGCAGGCCTGCATCATGGCCCCGTCCCGGAAGTGGACGTGCCAATCGTCCGGCCGGCGGATGGTGATCCGGTCGGTCACGCGGCGCCCTCTGCGATCTCGGCGATGATGGCCCGCGCTGCCGCGAGCGGATCGGACGCGGCCGTGATGGGGCGCCCGACCACAAGGCGGTCGGCCCCGGCGCGAATCGCATCCGCGGGCGTGGTCACCCGCTTCTGGTCGCCCGCGGCCTCCCCGGCCGGCCGGATGCCCGGCACGACCAGCACGCGGTCCGGCCCGACGACCTCGCGCAGGCTCGCCGCTTCGGATGCGGCGCAGACAAGGCCGCCGATCCCGGCTTCCCGCGCGTCCACGGCGCGGCGCTGCGCCAACTCCGCGACCGGGTGCCCATAGCCCGCCTCTTCGGCGTCGCCGTCGTTCATGGAGGTCAGCACCGTGACGGCGAGCAGCGTCAGGCCGCTGGCGCCCGCCCCCGCGACTGCCGCCCGCATCGTCTGCGGATAGGCATGGACCGTAAGGTATTTCGCGCCGAAGCCGGCGAGCGAGCGGACGCCCTCCTCGACCGTTCGGGGAATGTCGTGCAGCTTCAGGTCCAGAAAGACCTCGCGGCCCGCCTTGGCGAGGCGCTCGGCGACCGTGAGGCCGCCCGTATAGGCGAGC
This sequence comes from Enterovirga sp., assembly GCA_028290385.1. Lineage (GTDB taxonomy): Bacteria > Pseudomonadota > Alphaproteobacteria > Rhizobiales > Beijerinckiaceae > Enterovirga. The sequence goes on along the minus strand of JAQGJZ010000161.1, from coordinate 5,383 downwards.
TGGTGGCCGATCTTGAACACCACCGGGAGCTCGGCGAGCCGCTCCACGAGCCGCTCCGCCTCCAGCGGGGTCGGTACGTCCAGGGCGACGATCAGGCGCCGCGCCGGCTCAAGCGACAGGGGCAGGCCGGGCGTGAAACTTCCCTCATTGCCGGTCCCGAAAACGGGGCTCGCGCGCGACATCGCCTTCTCCGTAGATGCCGCTTCGCTTCCGATGCCGCGCGCCGAAGGTCAACCCGGTCGCGGAACGAAGGCCGCAAAAGCGGCTGGACGGCAGCCCGCGCGCGCGGCGACGGGGTCGCGACATGAAAAGGGCGGCCGCAGGGCCGCCCTTTCCGAACCGATGTGCCTCAGCGCTCAGAAGTGGCGATGTCCGCCGCCCCAGCCGCGCCGCGGGCCATAATGATAGCCGCCACGGAACTGGTAGCCGGCGCGGTAGAAGCCGGCCCGGTGGAAGCCGGGCCGCACGCCCCAGCGGGATGCGCGATAAACCCGGCGCGGCGCGTAATACACGCGGCGGTAGCCGTAATGCGGCCGATCATAACCCCAGCCACCGCCGTAATAGGCCGGGTACGCGTAGGCATAGGGGTAGCCGTAGCTATAGCCGTAGGAGGCCGGGTAATAGCCGCCCGCATAGGGGTCGCTGTAGCCGTAATAATAGGGCGAGCCCCAGGCGCTTGTTGCGGCAGCGGCACCGATGATGCCGAGCGCGGCACCGGCGGCGAGCGAACCGCCGCCCCAGCCGCGCCGATAGCCGCCACCCCAGCCGCCGCGGTAGCCACCACCCCAGCCGGTGCTGCGGTATCCACCACCGCCCCAACCGCCACGGTAGCCACCACCGCCCCAGCCGCCACGGTAGCCGCCGCCCCCACGCCAACCGACGTGCTGGGTGGTGACAGGGTTGGCGACCTGATCAGCCGTCGAGATGGGGAGCGGCGCGGCGCTCGCGCTGCCGGATACCGAGAAGGACAGGGCCGCGGCAAACGCCCCAGCCGTCAAAGCTTTCGCAAAGCCATTGATCTGCATGATGTTTCTCCCTGCCCCTTGGCCCGAGAACGTGCGGGCCGAAGCTGCGTTCCGGTTCGGAACGCGACGACAGGCAGGGATAGGTGCGGCTTATGTGCCGCGAGGGCTCAACCCTTGGTGACGAGCGTGGCGCGGCGGGTGCGGTGACGCGGCCCGTAGAACTCCTGCCGCTTGTTGGACTGGTAGGTGAAGAACGGCCCACCCCGGTAATAGGTGCGCGTCCCCATGCCCGGCAATCCACCGCTCTGGACCGAGCCGATGCGAACGTCCTCTTCCGGCGTGAAGTACACGGCCGGGCCGCCGAGATAGGGGGAATACCCATAGAAAGGCGGAAAGCCGTCGGCCCGAGCCGCACCGGCAAACACCACCCCGACCGCGACCGTCGCGAGCATCGCAAGCTTCATCCGCATGGAAGATCCTTCGACCTGCCGGCGGAAGCCGCCGGCGCCAAATCGAGCTTGAGCGTAGCCCGACGCGCGCCGCCGGGCAAACGCGCTCGCTAAGCGAGCCTCAGAAGATCGCTTGCCCGATGAGCAGCGCCACGATGACGACCACGATCGCCAGCACCAGGAACAGGCCGAAGAGCAGCCGCGCGATGCGGCCCGCCCCGGACGCGATTCCCGTGAAGCCGAGCGCGCCTGCCACGAGCGAGATGACGAAGAAGATGAGGGCCCAGCGCAGCATGTGAAAGTCCCGGCATTCGGCCGCGCGCGATCGGCGGCCAGGTACGAACGCCGGAGCCGCGACTTATTTCCCGATCGCGGCGAAGAATTCCCGGCGGGTCGCCGGATTATCCCGGAACGCGCCGAGCATCCGGCTCGTCACCATGCTGACGCCGCGCTTGTGGACGCCGCGCGTGGTCATGCATTCGTGGCTCGATTCCACCAGAACGGCGACGCCGCGCGGCTGCAGGACCTCCTGCAGCGTATCCGCGATCTCGGCCGTGAACCGCTCCTGAATCTGGAGACGGCGCGCATAGGCATCCACCAGCCGGGCGAGCTTCGAGATGCCGACGACCCGCTCGGCCGGGAGGTATCCGACATGCACCTCTCCGATGATCGGCGCCATGTGGTGCTCGCAATGCGACTCGAAGGGGATGCCCCTCAGCACGACGATCTCGTCATAGCCGCCGACCTCCTCGAAGGTGCGGCGCAGGTATTCGGCCGGGTCCTGCGCATAGCCGGAGAACCAATCCGAAAACGCGCGGACCACGCGTGCCGGCGTCTCGGCCAGGCCTTCGCGCCTCGGATCGTCACCTGCCCAGCGGATCAGGGTCCGGACGGCGTCCTCTGCCTCCTCGCGGCTGGGCCGCCCCGGGCGCGCGCCCATGTCCTTGGTCTCAATCATTCTGTCCTCGCCGCAAAGCGGCCGCGAGATCCCGCGCTCAGTCCCGCGGCCTGTCCCTGAATGGCCGTTCCTCCATCAGGGCGAAGAACGCAAGCGACGCGACGAGCCCTGCAGTCGCAGCCATGAAGACGTAGCGGAAGGTGGCGGCGAGTTCGGGGTTCGCGCCCCGGGTCGAGAGCGTCTCGAGTGTCAGGCCGCCGCCCGCCTCGTGGCCCGAGAGCACGATGGCGCCGTAGATCGCGACCACGATGGCGCCGAAGAGCTGGCGCGAGAAGTTCATGGCGGCGGTCGCGGTTCCGAGATGGCCGGCAGGCGCGGCATTCTGAACCGCCACGGTCGCCACCGGCATGACCGTGCCGAGCCCGACGCTCGCACAGAACAACAGGACGAGGAGGAGCCACAAGGGCAGCGACGCCGATTCGAGCGCCACGGCCCCGATCGACAGGATCGCCACCGACACCCCGGCGATCGGCGCCCGCTTGTAGTGCTCGACCGACGCCATGAGGCGCCCGGACAGGGTCGATCCGATCACGATCCCGATCATCAGGGGCGTCAGCGCGAAGCCGGATTGCCGCGCGGACATCCCGAGCGCGACCTCGAAGTAGATCGGGACGAAGATCGCGAGCCCGATATAGGTCCCCATGCCGAAGGCGCTGGCGAGCGTGGCGAACCCGATCACCCGATCGGCGAGCAGCTGCAGCGGAATGAGCGGCTCCGAGGCGGCCAGCATGCGCGCCAGGAAGGCCGCCCAGAGAGCGGCGGACGCTGCCCCAAGCAGGAGAATCGGCGCGGAGTTCCAGGCGTGATCTGCGCCGCCCCAGTTCAGCATCAGCATCAGGCTGGTGTTCGCCCCGACCAGCAGAACCGCCCCGAGCACGTCCAGCCTGTGCGAGCGCCCGACTTGCGGCAGCTTCTTCAGCCGATCGTTCGTGAGCAGAAACGCCACGATCCCGAGCGGCAGGTTGATCCAGAAGATGAGGGACCAGTGCAGGTTTTGCGCGAAGAAGCCGCCGAGGACCGGGCCGGCCAGGCTCGCGACGGAGAACGCGGCCGCGAAATACACCTGATAGCGCCCGCGCTCGCGCGGCGTGACCATGTCAGCCACGATCGTCTGCGAGAGGGCGATCAGCCCCCCTCCCCCGAGTCCCTGCAGCCCACGGGCAAGGATGAGGGCCAGCATGGTCGGCGCGAGCGCGCAGGCGATCGATCCCACGACAAAGATCGTGATGGCGATCAGCAGCGTCACGCGCCGCCCATGCATGTCGGAGAACTTGCCGTAGAGCGGCGTCACGGCCGTGGACGCGAGCAGGTAGGCGGTCACCACCCAGGGCAATTGGTCGAGACCGCCGAGATCGCGCCCGATCGTCGGCATGGCGGTCGCCACGATCGTCTGATCGAGCGCCGAAAGCAGCATCGCGAGCATGAGACCCAGAAACACCGAGCGAATGTCGCTCGGTGACAGGGGTGCGGCGCGATACGGCTCCGGCGTCTCGGCATCCATCAGGATGCGGCGCGGACGCGCGGGAACACCGCCTCAAGACGGTCCACGATGGCCGCCACGCCGAAGCGGATCGGGTCGGAGGCCGGCAGATCGTGCTCGGCCGCGACCTTCTCGAGGTACGCCTTCGCGTCCGCCTCGGCGAGCGCTTGCGTGTTGACGGCGATTCCGACCGGGCGGATGTCCGGGTTCGTGAGCCGGCCGCAGCGGATCGTGAGATCGATAACCTCGGCGATCGTGGGCAGCGGGTGCTTCACGCCCCGCATGTTGGTCCGCGTCGGCTCGTGGCACACGACAAAGGCGTCGGGCTGCGCGCCGTGCAGCAGCCCGAGCGTCACGCCCGAGAAGGACGGGTGGAAGAGCGACCCCTGCCCCTCGACGACGTCCCAGTGCTCGGGCGCCGCTTCGGGCGCGATCCACTCGACCGCCCCCGAGATGAAGTCCGCCACGACCGCGTCGATGGCGACGCCGCGGCCGGAGATGAAGACGCCCGTCTGGCCGGTCGCCCGGAAATCCGCGTCGAAGCCGCGCGCCGTCATCTCGCGCTCGAGCGCGAGCGCGGTGTACTTCTTCCCGACCGAGCAGTCGGTGCCAACCGTGAGCAGACGCTTGCCCGAGCGCTTGGTGCCCTTGCCGGTGGCGAAGCGCTGGTCGGATTGCCGCACGTCGAAGAGCTGGCGGCCATGCTTGGCGGCCGCCTCCGCGATGCGCGGATCGGCACCGAGCCGGATGTGCAGCCCGCTCGCGACATCCATGCCCGATTCCAGCGCCTTCAGGATGCTCGGGACCCAGGTCTCGTTCAGCACGCCGCCGGCATTCACGATGCCGACGATCATCGTCTTCGCGCCCTCGGCGGCCGCCTGCTCGACCGTGATGTCGGGCAGGCCGAGATCAGCCTTGCAACCGGGGAGGCGAAGCTGGCCGAGGCACCAGTCCCGGCGCCAATCGACGATGCCGTAGGCGGTTTTCGCCGCCAACGGGTCCGGCACATCGCCGAGGAACATGAGGTAGGGCCGCGAAATTTCCATCGTTGAACCTTCGATACGCAAACGGCGATCGGAAGCTTAGCTCTAGTCCGCTTCGCGGCGCTGAGCAGCCCCCCTCGTGCAAGGCTGCCCCGTCGTCCCGCCCGGATCCGTCAGCCCTGGATGGGCCGGCCCTCGGCGCCGTCGGCAACCGCCACCTCGCCTGCCCGCTCATCGCGCATGAGGTGGTAGAAGATGATGGCCCCGAAGGTCGCCGTCCCGATGCCGCCGAGCGTGAACGAGCCGATCTTGATCGTGAGGTCGCCCGCACCGAGCACCACGGCGACGCCGACCGTGAGCAGGTTTCGGGCACGCGAGAAATCGACCCCGTTCTCGACCCAGATCCGGCCGGCCGTGGCCGTGATCAGGCCGAACACGACGATCGACAGACCGCCGATCACCGGGCCCGGGATCGTCAGGATCAGCGCGCCGAACTTCGGCGACAGGCCGAGCAGCAGCGCGACGATGCCAGCCGCGACGAAGACGAG
>JAQGJZ010000092.1 GCA_028290385.1 Enterovirga sp. | reverse complement strand
CCACACCCAATCGCTGCCCAAGCGGGCCGCGATCGTCGCGGCCGGGCCGATCGCGAACTTTATCCTCGCGATTCTCGTCTTTGCCGGAATCACCTATTTCGCCGGCCGCCAGGTCCTGGCGCCGCGGATCGAAACCGTCCAGGCGGGCAGCGCCGCGGACCTCGCCGGCTTCCGGCCTGACGACCTCGTGGTCTCGATCAACGGCCGCTCCATCTCCAGCTTCGCCGACATGCAGCGCCTGGTCTCCACCAGCGCCGGCGACGCACTGGACGTCGTGATCGAGCGCAACGGCCGCCGGATGAACCTCCAGGCGACCCCGACCGTGCGCGAGGTCGAGGTGCCGGGCTTCGGCAAGCAGAAGATGGGCCTCCTCGGCGTCCAGGGCTCGAAGGATCCGGCCGACGTTCGCTTTGTGCGCTACGGGCCGCTCGAATCGCTCTCCATCGGCGCGCAGGAGACCTGGAGCGTCGTCGATCGCACCTTCAACTATCTCGGCAAGCTGGTCAGCGGCCGGGAATCGGCGCAGCAGCTATCGGGGCCGATCGGGATCATGCGGGTCTCGGGCGAGGTCGCCTCGATGGGCGGCATCGGGCCGCTCGTGTCCCTGGTGGCGATTCTCTCCGTGTCGATCGGCCTGATCAACCTGTTCCCGATTCCCCTTCTGGATGGCGGGCACCTGTTGTTCTACGCCGTCGAGGCGGTGCGCGGGCGCCCGCTCAGCGACAAGGCGCAGGAGATCGGCTTCCGCATCGGGCTTGCCATCGTGGTGATGCTGATGCTCTTCGCCACCTGGAATGACATTGTTCACCTTGGCGCGTCATTTGCCGGGCGCGGGACGTGACAGGAACGCAACGCGCACTCAGAATGAGGACGCGTTAAGCTTAACTGGGTGTCCATCGGATCGGGCACCCGCTAGAAGCGGACTCCTCGCGGCTTTAGCGAGGGGAAGCCGCCGGAATGGGCCTCGCTTCGTAAGAAGCCAGAGCGAGACGGGCAGTAGATGATGCTGATGAAGACGGTCCGACGGTTCACGTCGGCGAGCCCTGCGGTCGCTGTAGCGGCTGCGTCCCTGCTTGGCGGGGGTGCTGCCTTTGCCCAGGAGATCGTGATCCAGGGCAATAGCCGCGTCGATCCCGAGACCGTGCGGTCCTACGTGACCGGTTCGGGCTCGCTGGAGGAAGCGCGCCGGAACATGATCCAGAGCGGCATGTTCTCGGATGTCCGCCTGTCGCGGCAGGGCAACCGGATCATCGTCAACATCCGGGAAGCCACCACGATCAACCGCGTCGTGTTCGAGGGCAACAAGAAGCTCAACCGCGACGCGCTGGAGAACGACCTCCAGACCAAGGCCCGCGCCCCCTACAGCCAGGCGACCGTCGATTCCGACGTCGCCCGCCTGCGCGAGATCTACAGCCGCATGGGCCGCTCCGCCGCGAAGGTGTCGGCGCGCACGGTCGACCTGCCGAACGGCCGCGTCGACGTCGTCTTCACGGTCGACGAGGGCGGCAAGACCGGCGTGGTCGAGATCAACTTCGTGGGCAACGAGGCGTTCTCGTCCCGTCGGCTCCGCGAGCTGATGAACACGACGGAGATGAACTTCCTGTCGTTCCTCAAGACGAACGACGTCTACGATCCGGACAAGATCTCGGCCGACGCCGAGCTCATCCGTCGCCATTACCTGAAGAACGGCTATGCCGACTTCCAGTTCGTCGCGACCGACGCGCGCTATGATGCCGCGAAGGAAGGCTACGTCATCACCTTCACGGTGAGCGAGGGCCAGCAGTACCGGGTCGGCAGCGTCGGCTTCGACAGCCGCGTGTCCCAGGTCAGCCCCGAGATCCTGAAGGACGAGATCGAGACCAAGGTCGGCGACGTCTACAACGCCGAGGACGTCGAGAAGACGCTCAGCAACATGACCACCGCTGCGGTTCGCCGCGGCCAGCCTTTCGTGATCGTGCGCCCGACCGGCGCCCGCAACCCCGCGACCCACACGGTCGACATCGGGTTCGTGGCCGAGGAAGGCCCGCGGGTTTATGTCGAGCGCATCAACGTGCGCGGCAACTCCCGCACGCGCGACTATGTCGTGCGCCGCGAGCTCGACATCGGTGAAGGCGACCCCTTCAACAAGGTCCTGGTGGACCGCGCCGAGCGCCGCCTCAACGGGCTCGGCTACTTCAAGAAGATCCGCGTCACGACCGAGCCGGGCAGCGCCGCTGACCGCGTGATCGTGAACATCGATGTCGAGGATCAGCCGACGGGCGCCTTCTCGGTCTCGGGTGGCTACTCGACGGCCGACGGCGCGATCGCCGAAGTGGCGGTTTCGGAATCGAACTTCCTCGGCCGCGGCCAGTTCGTCCGCGTCGCGGGCCAGATCGGCCAGCGCTCGAACGGCGTCGATTTCAGCTTCACGGAGCCGTATTTCCTCGGCTACCGCCTCGCGGCCGGCTTCGACCTGTTCTCGAAGTACTCGGACCAGACCCAGTACTCGCGCTACGAGAACCGCACGACGGGTGGGCAGCTTCGCCTCGGCCTGCCGTTGACGGAGGAGTCGGGTCTGACGCTGCGGTATTCGCTGTACGAGCAGAATCTCAAGATCCCGAACACGCTGAAGCAGC
>JAQGJZ010000071.1 GCA_028290385.1 Enterovirga sp. | reverse complement strand
CTGCTGGATGCCGGCCGGGTAGCCCGCCGGGACCTCCCAACCGCTCGACATGTCCACGGCGTGGAATTCGTCATGAAGCTTGTTGACGGGCATCGGTCGCTCCTTCGGGTTAGGCGACGGCGGAGTGGGGGAAATCGAGCTCGTCCGCAAGCTCGTAGCTGTCCAGCACGCTGCTGACGAGCTTGCCGGCCGCGTCCCAGTCATACGTCCTGAACGAATGCCCCTTCGTCACGAAGGTCGCGCCGGCATAGAACATCTCGTATTGCTGGTGGCGGGACGCGAATTCGGACCCGACCGCGTCCCAGGCGAGCTTGTAGAACTTCACCTTCTCGGCCGCGGTGGCGGCCGGCGATTGCTGCGTCTTCTCGATAAGGGCGGCGAGTTCGGGGTTGCCGAAATCCTCGACCGAGGAGGGCAGCATGATCATGCCGCCGCCGGCGAGTTCGCGCAGCGTGTTCAGGATCTTCGGGTAGAGCTGCTGCGTCAGCGTCTGGGCGGCGTAGAGCGTGTGCCGGTCCGGCACGAAATAGGGCCCTTTCTGGGTGCCCTTCGCTTCCATGGCGGCGACCAGCGCATCGACCATCGCGACCTCAGCCGCCAACTGGCCGAGCGTTTCGCGCACCTGCGGGAAGTTGGTGACGCCGTTCAGATCCGCGATCCGACGGGCCAGCCCGGCCAGGAAGCGCACCTTCACGGACAGGCGGATCATCGCCTGGTAGTTCTGGTAGACGTGGGCCGGCGTCGCGTGGAACTGCTTCTGGCACATCTCCACGTTCTGGTTGATGAAGACCCGATCCCACGGGACCTTCACGTCGTCGAAGTAGAGAACCGCGTCGTTCTCGTCGAACCGGCTCGACAGGGGGTTGTCGAAGACGTGCGGCGCGCCCTCCTCGTAGGATTTGCGCGATAGGATCTTCAGGCCCTTGGCGTTCATCTCGATCGCGAAGGAGATCGCGTAGCGCTCGTCCCCGGGCTGGAGCGGCTGGATGCAGGTGACGAACACCTCGTTCGCCATGATCCCGCCCGTCGCGAGCATCTTGGCGCCCCGGACCGTGATGCCGCTGGCGTCCTGATCGACGACGCCGGTCGTGAGATACGCGTCCTTCTGCTGGCTCGCCGATTTCGACCGGTCGGCCTGCGGATTGATGATCACGTAGGTGAGGTAGAGATCGTTGTCGCGGGCGTAGCGATAATAGCCTTCGAGCGCCCTCGCCCGGGCCGGATCGTAGGCCTCGAACACATCGGAGCCCATGTACATCCCGCTGATGCAGGACGCGACGTGGTCGGGTGCGCGGCCCATGAAGCCGGCATGCAGGCCGGTCCAGGTTTCGAGCGCATGCCGGCGCTCGAGGAGTTCGGCGTACGACGTCGGAAGTTGCCAGATGCGGTTCGCGCGCCCTCCTTCGGGCGTCGCGAAGGTCATCAGGGCCTCGTTCTCGGCTGCGCTCGAGAAGTCGAACAACCGTCCGACGGATTCCACGGTCCGCCTGAACGCCGGGTGGGTCGTGACGTCGTCCACCCGCTTGCCGCCAATATAGACGGCGCGGTCGTCACGCAGGGTCGAGAGATGTTGCGCACCGGTCTTGAGCATGTTGGATCCCTGCCGCTGCCTCGGTCAGTAATGCATCGGAAGCGGCCATTCGGGCGCTTTCTCATCACCTGAATCGAGGCTGTGATACTTGCCGCGAAAAAAGATCAGCGGCTGCTCGATGGAGTTGGACGCGAACCGGATCACCCTTCCGAGAAAGATGACGTGGTCCCCGCCGTCATGATGGGCGTAGGGCTCGCACTCGAAATGGGCGATCGCCCCGGCCAGCAAGGGCGCCTCGGCGTGACCGGCCGTGTGCTCCACGTTCGACCACTTGTCCGTGAGGGCCTTCGCGAATTGGTTCGAGAGCGCCTCCTGCGAACGACTGAGGATGTTCACCGCGAACCCCTCCGCGGCGAGCATCGCGTCGAGGCTCCGCGAGCGCCGGTCCACGCTGAACAGGACCAGCGGCGGATCGAGCGAAACGGAGTTGAACGAGCTCATCGTCAGCCCGATCGCCTCGTCGTTCGGCCCGCGTGCGGTGATCACCGCCACGCCCGTCGCGAACTGGGACAGTGCGTTTCTGAAGGCCCGCTGATCGAACGTCATCGTCGTACACCCGATAGCTTTCAAACAAAGCTAATTTGCGCAGGGGGTCAAGCTCAATCGATCGGCATCCGGCGATTAGGCGGCAGGCACGACGGGTCAGGCGACCCGCGTGCCCGGATGCGCCTTCGTCAGCAGGGCCAGCAGCGACAGGGCGTGATCTCCGCAGGGAATGAGGCGCTCCATGATGTCCGCCAGCATCTCGAACTCCTCCCGCGTGAGGCAGTCGAAGAGCGCGTCGTTCACGGGCGCCTGGATCGGCGCGAGGGCTGCGAGCAGGTTCCGGCCCCGCTCCGTCACGGTCAGCAGCACCCGCCGGCGATCCTTGGTGTTTGTTCGCTTCTCGACCAACCCGGCCTTCACCAGCTTCGCGACCTCGATGGTGACGAACGCTCCGGAGAGGTGCAGGTGCTCGGCGACCCGGCTTACGCCGACGCCCCCCTCCTGAGCTTCATGGTGCGCGATCGAGATGAGCGTGGAATAAGCAGTGCCCGAAAGCCCGAGCTGCTCGCCGAATCCGGCCCTCACGTCGTTGAGCCGAGCCGTGAAGGCGAGGAAGTTGTGAACAAAGACACGGAACTTGGTATCCGTGCGGTCCGGCATGAGTTCGGGTTTCGATACGGTTGCGCGGCGCACGGAGTCCTCGTAGCGGCTCGTCACTGATGGTGAACTCCCTCCCGGGCGGCGCCAAGTCAACGGAGAGATCGCAACCGTGCCGGGTGTCGGGCAACGTTCAGCAAGCGGGTTTGGCTGCAGCCACGCGGCTCCCGGCCTATGGGGCACGGAGACCCGGGATGGCTGAGAAACGGGGCGGCGGCCGACGCAAGCCGAAGGCGGACGCAGGCGCCCCTCCGAATTACTCCGAGGCCGGCGAACCCTTTCCGCCGCTGAGCACCTCGCTGGACACCTTCCTGGTGGACGGCTCCGACCGCGAGTTCAGAAAGCTCATCTACGACGTTCTGAGCGTGTCATCGCTCATGCTGCGGGCGCGGGAGCGCTTCGGCGCCTTTATCGGCGTGACGGCCCCGCAATACAGCATGATGATGGCCATCGGCGAAGCCAGGCAGATCACCGTGACCCAGCTCGCCGACCGCCTCCACGTCTCGAGCCCCTTCGTGACCTCCGAGATCGGCAAGCTGATCAAGCGGCAGATCGTCGAGCGCCGGCCGAACGAAGCCGATAGGCGCAGCAGCCTGCTCGTCCTCACGCCGACAGGACAGGACCTGATCCGCAGGGTCGGCCCCTATCGGCGCAGGGGCAACGACCTCGTCTTCGGCTCGCTCACGGGCGAGCAGGCGGCCAGCCTGCAGCAGATCCTGGCGACGCTGCTCACGGACGCGCAGCGGGCGCTGCATGAGCTCGACAGCCCCGCCTGGCTGAAACACGAGGACCGGCCGGAGGAGCCGAAACTCCGTCGCCGGCCGGCGAGACGCGGCCGCTGAGCCCTGCTGGACGACGCGCTCAAACTCTGGGCTTGCGCGCTTCCCGCGATCATGCTGATTTGGATAGTCTACTTATGTAACTTCGTTTGACACTCAGCGGGCGCGCGGCTGCCCAGGGCGAATCCGATGATCAGGACCGGCAAGGAATACCTCGAGAGCATCCGCGACGGCCGGGTCATCTATGTCGGGCGCGAACGGATCGCGGATGCGACGACGCACCCGGCCTTCCGGAACGGGGCCCAGACCTACGCGGCCCTGTTCGACTTCAAGGCCGATCCGGCCAACCGTGACCTCATGACGTACGAGGAGGGCGGCGAGCGCTTCAGCATGTATTATCTGCGGCCGCGCTCGCAGGAAGATCTGCGCCGCCGCACCCGCGCGCATCGGGCCATCGCGGAGTTCTCGTACGGCGTGATGGGCCGCACGCCGGACGCGATGGCCGGGAACATCACTGGTCTGGCCATGCGGCCGGGCTATTTCGATACCGAGCCGGGCGGCAACGGCGCGAACGTGGTCTCGATCTTCGAGCACATGCGGCGCGACGACATCTTCGCGACCTACGCGATCGTGCCGCCCCAGGGCGCGCGCAACAAGGATTACTACCTCACGAGCGGGCTGCCTCAGCCGGCTTTGCGCGTCACCGGCGAATATGACGGCGGCGTCATCCTCAACGGCATGAAGATGCTGGCCACGGGCGCCGCCTACGCCAACGAGGTGCTGGTCGGGAACGTGATGCCGCTCGCGCCCGACCAGGCCAAGGAATCGATCACCTGCGTGATTCCGCTCAACCTGCCGGGCCTGTCGCTCTGGGCCCGGGAGCCGTTCCACCGTGAGGGGCGGCCCGATTTCGACAGCCCGCTGACGAACCGCTTCGACGAATCGGACTGCATGCTGGTCTTCCAGGACGTGAAGGTCCCCTGGGAGAAGGTCATCGTCCACGACAATGCCGCGCTGTCGCGCAACATCTACGTGAACACGCCTGCGCATGTGCTGGCGAACCACCAATGCAACGTGCGCTTCGCCACGAAGCTGCGCTTCATGCTCGGCGTGGTGAGCCTGGTCACGCGGGCGACAGGCGCGCGGGACATCCCGGCCGTCCGCGACACGCTCGGCCGGCTCGCGGCCTGGGAAGCCGGCCTGAAGGGGATGATCGCCGGCCAGATCGAGGAGTTCCAGCCGGTCGATGACGGCTACGTCCTGTTCAACCGCCGCGGCGTCTATGCCGCGATCCACTGGGCGATGGAGCAGCATTCCGTCATCATCGACCAGATGCGCGAATTGATGGGCGGCGGGCACTTCCAGTTTCCGGCCAGCATCGACATCATGAACGACCCGGCGCTCGGCGAGGTCTTCGAGACCTACTGGACGGCC
>JAQGJZ010000062.1 GCA_028290385.1 Enterovirga sp. | reverse complement strand
CGTCGCGCATGCCGTGCCCGCCCGGGTTCTCCCGCGCCCGGACGATCTCTCCGGCGATTCTTTGCTTTATCTTGTTGGAGCAATCCGGGATCATCGCCGGAGGGAGAAGAAACGCCATGTCTGACAGCCAGCCTTCGCAACGGGCCGAGTTTCACAACATCGACGACGCTGCGGACGGGCTGCTTCGCGAGCTCGCGCCCGGCCTGACCACGCGCATCTTCGCCGGGGAACAGGCGATGCTGTCCGTGGTGACGATCGCGCCCGGCGCCGAGGGGACGCTCCACCACCATCCCGAAGAACAATGGGGGGTGCTGCTCGAGGGCTCCGCCATCCGGGTCCAGGGCAAGGAGGAGATCGCGGTCACCAAAGGCGATTTCTGGCGGACGCCGGGCGGCGTCCCGCACACGATGCGGGCGGGCCCGGAGGGCGCGAAGGTGCTCGACATCTTCAGCCCCCCGCGCGCCGAATACAGAAAGCCCGGCAGAGGCTTCGGCGCCGCGTAAGACAAAAACCAAAACACGGGAGGGAGACAGCAAGAATGAGCAAACCCACAAGACGGCAGACGCTTGCGGCCGCGGCGGCAGCGCTGCTCTGCGGGCCGGCGCTGGCCCAGGCCAGGACCATGCGGCTGATCGTGCCGTTTCCGCCTGGCGGATCGACCGACGCGCTCGCCCGCATGCTCCAGGCCCGGCTGCAGGCGATGACGGGCCAGACGACGCTGGTCGAGAACATGCCCGGGGCCGCCAGTGCGCTCGGGGCCGCGCATGTGGCGAAGAGCGCGCCCGACGGGCTGACGTTGCTCGTCACCTTCGATTCCCACACCGTCATCCCGGCCATGGTCGAGCACCCGCCGCTCGACATCGAAAAGGACCTGACCCCGGTGAGCCTCGTCGGGACGGCGCCCTATGTGCTCGCGACGCACAAGGACAAGCCGTTCAAGACGATCAAGGATGTGCTCGACGCCGCCAAGGCCCGTCCGCGCGCGGTCACCTACGCGTCGGTCGGGATCGGCACCGTCGGCCATCTCGCCATGACGCTGCTGGGCAAGCGGGCCGGGGTCGAGATCACGCACGTGCCCTATCGCGGCGGCGGCCCAGCCATGAACGACCTCCTGGGCGGGCATGTCGATCTGCTTTGCGGCTCGATCGCGCTCGTCGCGCCCCAGCTCGGGGGCCAGGTCCGGCCCGTGATGCAGATGGGGCCGGAGCGGCTGGCCATGCTGAAGGACACGCCGACCGCGATCGACGAGGGGTTCGAGGGGTTCGAGGCGCTCGCCTGGTGGGGCGTATTCGCGCCCGCCGCGACCCCGCCCGAGACGCTGAGCAAGCTCTCGGCCGCCGTGAAGGAAGCCCTCTCCGAGCCGGAGATCGCGAAGAAGCTGCAGGAATCGCAGCAGATGACGCTGATCTTCGGGGATAATGCCGCCGCCAAGCCCTTCTTCACCCGGCAGACCAAGGTCTGGGGCGAGGTGGTGCGCGAGAACAACATTAAGGCGTGACGTCGGACCCATGCAGCTTCCCGGCCACCGCTTCAACGACCCGGCGCCGCAGGTCGCGCCGGACCTGCTCGATGCGTTCCGGGAGGCCGCGGTCGCGGTCATCTCGGACAACCTGAACCGCCTGCATGGGACGCGGAGCCTGCGCCCCGTGCACGGTTCGGCCCGGCTTCTCGGAACCGCCGTGACGGTCAAAACCCGTCCCGGGGACAATTACGTGCTGCACCAATCCTACGACGTCCTCCGCCCGGGGGACGTCCTGGTGGTCGACGGCGGCGGCGACCTGAACCAGGCGCTGGTCGGCGAGATCATGTTGCAGCGGGCCCGGCTGCAGGGCGTCGCGGGTTTTGTCATCGACGGAGCGGTGCGGGATGTCGCGGCCTTTGCGAGCGCGGCCTTTCCCTGCTTCGCGCGCGGCGTGACGCATCGCGGGCCTTACAAGTTCGGCCCCGGCGAGATCAACGTGCCGATCGCCGTGGACGGCATGGTGGTGATGCCGGGCGACCTCGTGATCGGCGACGATGACGGGGTGATCGCCTTCTCGCCCGCGATCGGCGCGGAGCTCCTGTCGCGCGTCCGCGCGCAGGAGGCCCGCGAGGCGAACGCGCTCCAGGCGATCGCGGAAGGCCGGTTCGACAATTCCTATATCGGAATCCCGAGCTCGACCCCCGCCAAGCAAGGCTGACGGGAGCCTCGCTCCTACGCCAAGGGGAGGAAGCCGGCCGTCTTCCGTGCGGCCGCATTCTCCGGACTCGTCAGGCGCCTGATCAGCTCGCGCGCAGCGTCCGGATGCGCCGCCCTCGAGGCGGGCGCGGCCGTGTAGGTGGTCGCGAGTTCCGCGCCGGGCGGCAGCGGGCCGACGAGCGTCAGGCCCGAGGTGGACAGGATCTCGGTGGTCTGCGTCGAGCCGATCGGGCGCGCCGATGTGGAGCGTGCCAGGGCCGCCATCGCCGTGGCGCCGTTCGGAAAGGTGCGCAGCCGATCCCGCAGTTCCGCCGTGATCCCGAGCTTGTCGAGCACGCCCGCGAAGTGGATCCCGGCAGTGGCCTTCTCCGGATCGGGAAAGAAGACCTCGTCGGCGGCGAGAAGCGCGGCCCGGAGAGAAACCAGATCCGATATTGGCGGTTCGGGGTCGCCCGCGCGCACCGCCACCGACGTGGTGACGACCCCGATATCGGCCGCCTCCTCCGCCCGGACATGACCCGCGGCGCCGAGGTCGCGGATCAGGGCGGCCGTGAGGATCACGACGTCCGACGCGTCGCCGGCGAGGAGCCGTTCGCGCATCGCGCCGACGGCCCCGAACGTGCCGTCGATCGTGAGGCCGGCCTCCCGCTCGAAGGCCGCAGCGAGCGCCCCGACGAGGCCCTGCGCGGCCCCGCCGCTATGCACCTTCACACTGTCCGACACGCACCGCTCCCCAAGGCCGCGGCCGCTATTCGGGCCGCATCTTGGCGACGTCTATCACCTTTGCCCATTTGTCGATGTCGGCGCGCAGGAAAGTCCCGAACTCGTCCGGGCTCATGCTCATCGGCACGGCGCCCTGCTTGGCCCAGAGCGCCTTGGTCTCGGCTGCGTTCACGGCGGCCCGGATGCCCTCGTTGAGGCTCTGGACGATCGCGGGCGGCGTGCCCTTGGGGGCCATGATGCCGAGCCAGATCGTCGCCTCGTA
>JAQGJZ010000033.1 GCA_028290385.1 Enterovirga sp. | reverse complement strand
AGCGCGTGGCTGTCGCCGACGTGCCGGCGAGCCTGCGCGACGACTGGATGTCGCGCGACGGACGGGTCCGCATCGAGGTCGTGCCGAACGGTGACGCCAACGACAACGCGGTGCTCGAGCGCTTCGTCGCGGCCGTGGAGCGGGTCGCCCCGAACGTCTCGGGCGGCCCGGTCGACATCGTCGAGTCGGGCAAGGTGATCGCGCGCGCCTTCATGACGGCCGGCATCCTCGCGCTGATCGGGGTATTCGTCGTCCTCACGCTGGCCCTGCGCCATTGGCGGGACGTGGCCTTGACGCTCGGGCCGCTGGTGGTCGCGACCATCATGACGCTCGAAGCGGCCCAGCTCATCGGCATGCCGCTGAACCTCGCGAACGTGATCGCCCTGCCCCTGATGCTGGCGGTCGGGGTCGCGTTCCACATCTACTACATGATCG
This sequence comes from Enterovirga sp., assembly GCA_028290385.1. Lineage (GTDB taxonomy): Bacteria > Pseudomonadota > Alphaproteobacteria > Rhizobiales > Beijerinckiaceae > Enterovirga. Next base: position 8,057 of record JAQGJZ010000033.1, on the reverse strand, counting down.
CCTGGCGCGAGGGTGTCGCCGACATGCTGGCCTCGAGCCTCACGCGGGCGATCTTCTTCTCGTCACTGACGACCGGCGTCGCGTTCGGCAGCCTGTGGCTGTCAAACCACCCCGGGACGGCGAGCATGGGGAAGCTGCTGACCATCTCGCTGTTCTTCACGCTGGTCGCGGCCTTCATCATGGTGCCCGCGTTCCTGGGGCCGCCCCGGGCTCAGCCCGGGCCGAAAGTCGCACCGGAGAAGACCTGAGGCGCGCGCTGCTCGACGCCGACGACGAGAGCGGGCTAGACTCCCGAGTGCTTCGGGAAGGAGTTTTGATTGCGCTGCCAGATACCCGTGACGAGTACGCGGCGCATTCTCTGCGTCTTCCCGGCTTACACGCCGTCGTTCGGCACCTTCGCCCACGCCTATCCGCTCATGGGTGGGGTGAAGGCCTTCATGCCGCCGCAGGGGCTTCTGCTCATCGCGGCGTATCTGCCGGAGAGCTGGCCCGTCCGCTTCGTGGACGAGAACATCGCCCGGGCGACCGATAAGGATTTCGCCTGGGCCGACGTCGTCTTCGTCAGCGGCATGCATGTCCAGGTCGAGCAGATCAACGACATCCGCCGCCGCGGCCAGGCGGCCGGCAAGGTCACGGTTCTCGGCGGTCCGTCCGTGTCCGGCGCGCCGGAATGGTACGGCGAGTTCGACTACCTCCATGTCGGCGAGATGGGGGACGCGACCGATCGCCTGGTGACGCTCCTCGACGAGAGCGTCGCGCGGCCACCCCGCCAGATCCGGCTCGACACAGCCGAGCGGCTGCCTCTCTCGGAGTTTCCCCAGCCCGCCTACGACAAGGTGCCGCTGCGGCGCTACCTGATCGGCAGCCTGCAATTTTCCAGCGGCTGCCCCTATCGCTGCGAGTTCTGCGACATCCCGGCCCTCTATGGGCGGCAGCCCCGGCTCAAGACCGCGGACCAGCTTCTCGCCGAGCTCGACCTCATCCTGCGCCAGCCCGTCCGCCCGGCGGTGGTCTATTTCGTCGACGACAATTTCATCGGCAACCGCAAGGCGACGCGCGACATGCTGCCGGAGCTCGTCGCTTGGCAGAAGAAAAACGGCTACCCGCTCCAGTTCGCCTGCGAGGCGACGCTGAACCTCGCGCAGCAGCCGGAGATCCTCGCCATGATGAAGGAGGCGAACTTCATCACGGTGTTCGTGGGGATTGAGACGCCCGACGCCGATGCGCTGCGCCTGATCGACAAGGGGCACAACGCCAAGCTGCCGATCCTCGACTCGATCAACACGATCAACAGCTACGGGATGGAGGTCACGTCCGGCATCATCATGGGGCTGGATTCCGACACTCCCGAGAGCGAGGCGCGGCTACGCACCTTCGTGGACGCCTCCAACGTGCCCGTGCTCACGATCAACCTGCTGCAGGCGCTGCCCAAGACGCCGCTCTGGGAGCGGCTGGAAAAGGCCGACCGGCTCGATCACGACCCGTCGCGGGATTCCAACGTCCGCTTCCTGATGCCCCACGAGGAGGTCGTCGCGGCCTGGAAGCGGTGTATTGCCCACGCCTACACGCCGGAGCGGCTGTTCGCGCGCTTCATCCACCAGATGGACGCCACATACGTGAACCGGGTGAAGGTGCCGGTGCGCACGCAGCTCACGCTCACGAACTTGCGCCGAGCCCTCGTGCTCGGCTTCAACATCGCGGTACGGGTCGGCCTGTTGTCGGATTACCGCCGGGCGTTCTGGCGGGCCGCCCGCGAAGCGCTGCGCCGGGGGCAGATCGAAGCCATCTTCAACATGGGCTTCGTCTCCCACCACATGATCCGCTTCACGCAGGAGGCGCTCGCCGGGCAGCAGAACGCCTCCTTCTATGCATTGCGGGCCGAAGCCCCCGCCGAGCCGTCGCGCCGGCAGGGGATCATGGCCGCGATCACCCGAAGGGCGGCGTAAGCCCTCCGGCCGCTCGGCGCCTCAGCGCCGCCGGCCGTCGGGGTTCTTCTTCGCGAAGCTGGCAATGGCCGACTGGCAGCGCGGGGACAGGTCCTTCATGCGCTGCTGGAAGCATTGCTCGACCTGCGGCGTGTTGGGATCGAACATGGAGCAGAACCGCATATAATCGTTGGTGCAGTGCTGCTTGAAGGTTGCCTCCTCCTGCGGGGTCATGGCCGCGAAGGCCTGCGTGGCCGCCGTCAGCGCCAGCGCGGCAGTGGCAATCTTGATCTTGGTCAGAGACATCTGGGGCACCTAGCCTTGGTCGAAGTTCCATACGCTAACCGCGCCGAAACCGTAAGGTTCGAGCCTCTCGGGCCCGGTGGGCCGGCGCGTTTGTCACGTACGGCAGCCGCCCTCCCCCGGCGCGCCGAAAGTCCGCGGGGCTAGCCGAGGCCGGGCGTCTTCGCCAAACCCGTCTTGCCCAGAATGGAGGATTGCAACCGTGTTCATCGCCATGAATCGCTTCAAGGTCCTGAAGGACGCGACCGACGCGTTCGAGGCCGTGTGGCGCAACCGGGACAGCCACCTCAACGAGATGGACGGCTTCGTCGCGTTTCACCTCCTGCGCGGGCCGGAACACGAGGACCATATCCTGTATTCCTCGCACACGGTCTGGGCCTCGAAGGCCCATTTCGAAGCCTGGACGAAATCGGAGCAGTTCCGGAAGGCGCATGGCCGCGCGCCCGGCACGCGGCCGCTCTACGCCGGTCACCCGCAATTCGAAGGCTTCGAGGTCATCCAGACGCTCGCCGGCAAAGCTTCGCCCGAGGCGGCCGAGTGAGCCCTTCCCGGCCCGGCTTCCCGAAGCCGGCCCGGGAGCGGATGCCCAGTCCAGGCGCCTCGTCCGCTTCTCCCGCTTTGGCCCGTGGCATGCGTCTTCGCGCCCCGGGGCCATAGGAGAGAGCGTGTCGGACCTGCAGGAGATCGTCAGCGAGATCGTCGATGCGATGCGGGCGCGGGAGGATCGGGGCGAGGTCGCGACCTACATTCCGGAACTCGCGCGGGTCGATCCAGGCGCCTTCGGGATCGCCGTGATCGACCGCGAGGGCAACGTCGCGGTCGGGGGCGATGCCGACACGCCGTTCTCCATCCAGAGCATCTCGAAGGTTTTTACCCTCACCCTGGCCCTGGGGAAGGTCGGTGACCGGCTCTGGAGCCGCGTCGGACGCGAGCCCTCCGGCAGCCCCTTCAACTCCATCGTCCAGCTCGAGCGGGAACAAGGCCTGCCGCGCAATCCCTTCATCAATGCGGGCGCCCTCGCGGTGACGGACGTGATCGTTTCCGGCCACCAGCCCCGGGAGGCCTTGGGCGAGATCCTGCGTTTCATGCAGTTTCTCGGGCAGGATGGCGCGATCGCGATCGACCAGGCGGTGGCGGCCTCAGAACAGCGGACCGGGTTCCGCAACCGGGCGCTGGCCAACTACATGAAGTCCTTCGACCGCCTCGACAACGCGGTCGACTTCGTGCTGGGCGTTTATTTCCACCATTGCGCGATCGCGATGTCGTGCCGGCAGCTCGCGACGGCCGGGCGCTTCCTGGCGCATCTCGGCCGCAATCCGGAGACCGGCCTATCGGTCGTGCAGCCCGATCGGGCACGGCGCATCAACGCCCTGATGCTGACCTGCGGGCATTACGACGGCTCCGGCGAATTCGCCTTCCGGGTAGGCCTGCCCGGGAAGAGCGGGGTCGGGGGCGGCATTCTGGCGATCGCCCCCGGTAAGGCATCCATCGCCGTCTGGTCACCCGGGCTCGACCCGTCGGGCAATTCCCACCTCGGCCGGATTGCCCTTGAGGAACTCACCAGACGCCTCGGCTGGTCGATCTTCGGCATGTGAGCGCGCCCGGCGCTCGCCACCCTGCCTGCGGCTGCGGCTGGCGCAAAAACAGGCAGTTCCGATCAGGGCTTTCGGGGCCTGTCCTCCTGGATTGCGGCCTCGTGATACCAGGCGGCGCCCACGGAGACGGTTGCGCGCGGGATGTTGGCTGCGCCCTTGCCGCTGTCATTGCGAGTCGAGGCACCTGCCGACCGGACCCGAACCGGAAATTGATAAATCTTCGCCGATGGGCGAACGGCATCAGTGTTCATGTTGCGACCTCTTCGGCTGCATAACGCAGAACAAAGCCCTTGCGTTGCATCCATATAATCGCGACTGCCTTCCCGGCCAGCACCACCGCGCGGCGAATTTTGCCGAATGCCGACAATATGCGCAGCGATTACTTCGGCGTCGTTTTTTGCGCAGAGGGGTGGCGCGAAAAGCGTCAGCCTGCGTTTTAGGCCGCCCGAAAGCCGGGCGATCCCCTGGGCTGAAGCTGGCACGCTTGCTGCTTCGGACGGCTCGGCCGTGGGTGGCACATTGATCGGATCGCGAAACGCTCGATCCGTCAACGCACGAGAGAGCCCGGATGACGAAGTACAAGCTCGAGTATATTTGGCTGGACGGGTACACCCCGACCCCGAACCTGCGCGGCAAAACGCAGATCAAGGATTTCGACAGCTTTCCGACGGTCGACCAGCTCCCGCTCTGGGGCTTTGATGGCTCGTCGACGATGCAGGCCGAGGGCCACTCGTCCGATTGCGTGCTGAAGCCCGTGGCGGCCTATCCGGACGCGACCCGCACCAACGGCGTGCTCGTCATGTGCGAAGTCATGATGCCGGACGGCGTCACCCCGCATCCGTCGAACAAGCGCGCCACCGTGCTGGACGACGAGGGCGCCTGGTTCGGTTTCGAGCAGGAATACTTCTTCTATCAGGATGGGCGCCCGCTGGGCTTCCCGGCCGAGGGCTATCCGGCTCCGCAGGGCCCCTACTACACCGGCGTCGGCTACAAGAACGTCGGCTCGGTGGCGCGCGAGATCGTGGAGGAGCATCTCGACCTCTGCCTCGCGGCCGGCATCAACCACGAGGGGATCAACGCCGAGGTGGCCAAGGGCCAGTGGGAATTCCAGATCTTCGGCAAGGGCTCCAAGACGGCCGCCGACCAGATGTGGATCGCGCGCTACATCCTGATGCGCCTCTGCGAGGGCTACGGCATCGATATCGAGTGGCACTGCAAGCCGCTCGGCGACACCGACTGGAACGGCTCGGGCATGCACTGCAACTTCTCGACCGAGCACATGCGGACGATCGGCGGCAAGGCCTATTTCGAAGCCATGATGGCGGCGTTCGACAAGAACCTGATGGACCACATCGCCGTCTACGGACCGGACAACGACCAGCGTCTGACCGGCAAGCACGAGACCGCGCCGTGGAACAAGTTCAGCTGGGGCGTGGCCGATCGAGGCGCTTCGATCCGCGTGCCGCATTCCTTCGTGAACAACGACTACAAGGGCTACCTTGAGGATCGCCGCCCGAACTCCATGGGCGACCCCTACCAGATCGCCTCGCAGATCCTGAAGACGATCTCCGAGGTGCCCACGGCCGAGGTCGCGGCCGCGGCCTGAGGCCGCCCGCGCCACCCCACGCGTCTCGGCCCCGTTTGCGGGCCGGGACGCCGCTTCCAGCCCCCTCGCCCACGCTGACGGGGCTGCGGGCCGACACGGGTGCGCACGGCAGGGTTTTGAGACGTGCAAGGCACCGCACGACGCTATCGCGCACACCTGCCCGCCGCCGAGGACACGACGATGTCCGGTGCGGCTCCGCTGCTGACGCCCGGCTTTCTCCGGTTCGTCGGCGAGCTGATGTTCGGCGAACGCTGGCAGACGCCGCTCGCGCATTATCTCGGCGATGTGCGGGGCCGCGCGCTGAGCCCGGCCGTCCTCCACCATTGGAGCACCGCCACACGCTCGATCCCGGGTTGGGTGGCCGACGCCCTCGTGGCCGCCCTGGAGCGGCGCCGGGCGGACTGGCAGGGCCGCGCCGAAACCGCGCGCGCGGTGGCCGAACGCATCCGGCTCGGCACAGCCGACCGGCCCCCGGCGCCCTAGCCGAGGCCAGAGACGGCAGGGCCCCGCCGGATGGGCCACCCTGCGGGCGCGAAAAAGACCTCCCGCATCCCCTTTCCACGCCAACAAGTCGAAACGAATATTCGCTGGCTAGGGTCCTGGCGAAGGCGCCCCACGCCGAAGCATGCGCGCAGGCCAGGCAGGTTCAGGGCGCAATCGGATGTCAAACTGCCGGTTGCATGACCTTCCGCATGGTTGCTATGACAGAGGAATGCTCGACAGACATCTCATTCAAGAGCTGACGTCTCTGGCCCGGACCAGGCGCGGGCCGATGATTCGCCATAGCTACCTGGAGACGCTCGCTAGAAACAAGAATACACCAGAGCGGCGTGCGCAATTGATCGCCGACGTATTTGGTCCTGTGGGCGACATCGAGCATCCGAGGCAGCTCCATCTCGGTTCGACCTTCTGCCGCCAACAGCATTTGTCGCTGCCCGAGTTCACCTGGTGGATCAGGAAGACCGGTGAGGAGCCCACCCTGCACCGGAAACAATGGGAGTACTTTTACGTCGGCCAGTCCTTGTGGGACGAAGGCATGCTGAAACCCGGCCGCCGCGGGCTCGTCTTCGGGGTCGGACAGGAGCCGCTCCCGAGCCTGTTTGCCAGTTTCGGGTGCGAGATCCTGGCGACGGATCAGGCGGAAACCGCAGCCCAAAATCAGGGCTGGGTTGCCACGCGCGAGCATAGCAGCAGCTGCACGCGGCTGAACGAGCGCGGCCTGTGCGATCCGGCGTTGTTCGCCCACAATGTCCGGTTCCGGGCCGTGGACATGAACGCGATCCCCGAAGATCTGGGAGAACAATTCGATTTCTGCTGGTCGACATGCTGCTTCGAGCATCTCGGCTCGCTGGAGCACGGCATGCGCTTCGTCGAGGCGTCCCTCGCGACGCTCCGCCCAGGGGGTGTCGCTGTCCACACGACAGAGTTCAACTTCACTTCGAACATCTTCACGGCGGAGTCGTCAGGTCTCAGCCTCTATCGTCGCCGCGACATCGAAAGGCTCGCTAGACGCCTGAAGGAGCGCGGGTTCGACGTCGCGCCGCTCGATTTCAGTGCAGCCGGCGGGCTCGCCGACCGCCTGGTGGATCTCCCGCCGTACAAGGACAACATCCACCTTCGCCTGCGCATCCTCGGCTATGATTGCACGTCGTTCGGGCTGCTGATCCGCAAGCCTGCCCCCTGACCCTGGGGGGCATCCGCGGGCCGGAGTGCGTCTCCGCAGCGCCCGCCAAACAGGGACAACCGCGCAAAAGGCCCGTTCGGCGCTGCGGCAATTGGCAGCCCGAACCTGTTGCTGCCTCGGCTCGTTGAAGCCCGCAAACCGCCGGCCTTTCCACCCTAGGTGGCAGCCGGCTCAGCAGAACGAGGCGTCGGGACGCGGCCGCACTTCCCAGAGCGCCGCCGTCGCGCGGACGGCGATCTGGAGGTGGTGATGCCGAGTTCCGGCGACTTGAAGATGAACAGGCGCGAGTTGATGGTCGGCACCTGCACCGCGATGGCGGCAATCCCACCGCTCGGAGCCCGCGCCGAGCCCGCGCCGGCCGGAACACCGGTGATGTCGCGTGTGTCCCTCAACGTGAACGGCCAGGGGCGGTCGCTCGAGGTGGACACCCGCACGACCCTGCTCGACCTGCTGCGCGAGCACCTGCAGCTCACCGGCTCCAAGAAAGGCTGCGACCACGGCCAGTGCGGCGCCTGCACGGTGATCGTGGACGGGGTCCGCATCAATTCCTGCCTGACGCTGGCGCTCATGCACGAGGGCAGCGCGGTCACGACGATCGAGGGGCTCGGCACGCCGGATAACCTCCATCCGATGCAGGCCGCCTTCGTGAAGCACGACGGCTATCAATGCGGCTATTGCACCCCTGGCCAGATCGTTTCGGCGGTCAGCGTGCTGGCCGAGGTCAAGGCCGGCATTCCGAGCCACGTGACGGCCGACATCACGGCCCCCGTGCAGCTGAGCGAGGCTGAGATCCGCGAGCGAATGAGCGGCAACATCTGCCGCTGTGGCGCTTTTTCCATCATCGTCGTGGCCGTGACCGAGGTCGCGGGCGTGCAGCCGGCCGTGAGGCAGGGATGAGAGCCTTCACCTACGAACGGGCGACCTAGCCCGGCGAAGCGGCCGCA
>JAQGJZ010000021.1 GCA_028290385.1 Enterovirga sp. | reverse complement strand
ACCCGCACCTCCGGCACGCCATCCAGCGCTTCGCGGTAGAGCGCGGCGTTCTTGGCCTCGTGCGTGTAGTCGAGCTCCTCCCGGACGCGGGCCCCGATCTCCTTGGCGATCTCGCGCGTGTCGATCGCGGCATCCATGCGCCTGTGCAGCGCGAAGGCGAGGTCGAGCTGCCGCAGGTCCGCTTCGACGGCGGATTGCATGTCGGGATCTTGCAGCTTGCAGGCGAGCGCCCGGCCCTCATGGCTGGTCGCGCGATGCACCTGGCCCAGCGACGCCGCCGCCGCCGGCTTGAGGTCGAAGGTCGCGAAACGGCCGCGCCAATCCGGCCCGAGCTCGCTCATCATGCGCCGGCTCACGAAGGCCGCCCCCATGGGCGGTGCCTCGCTCTGCAGCTTTGAGAGCTCGGCCGCGTATTCGGGCGGCACCAGGTCCGGAATGGTGGCGAGCAGCTGCGCCACCTTCATGATCGGCCCCTTCAGGCCGCCGAGCGCCGCGGCCAAGGCCGCCGCGTTCGAGGCATTCGCCCCGTCGCGCCCCAGCAGGCGCTGGCCGGCGATCCGGGCCGCGACCCCGCCGACATTCGCGCCCACCCGGGCGTAGCGCGCGGCGCGAGCGGAGAAACGGTTGGCTTCACGGTCGGACATGCGGGGGGAGGGGCTCTGAAGGGTCTCGCACGATATGGGGTGGGCACCGCGTTTCGGCAGGCCGCAGGCGAGCGGCACTTGGTCCGGCTTGCCGATCAGCCTTCCGTAGCGAGCGTTGGCGCGGGTGCGCCAAGCCGGCGCAGCACGCCCTTGGCCGCCGCGACGCCGGTCGCGAAGCAGGCCTGGAGCAGGTAGCCGCCGGTCGGCGCCTCCCAATCCAGCATCTCGCCCGCCACGAAGATGCCCGGCAGGTGCTTCAGCATGAGGTGCTCGTCGATCTCGGGCAGGGCGATCCCGCCCGCCGAGGAGATCGCCCGGTCCAGGCTGTCGGTTCCCAGAACCCGGAGCGGCACCGCCTTGATGGCGCCCGCGAGATCGCCGGGCCCGGCCGGAAGCGCGTTGCCCGTCCCCTCGCGCAAAAGGGCGATCGCGGCCGGGGACAGCGCCGCCGCCTTTCGGAGAAAGCTCGAGAGCGACTGCTTTCCACGCTCGCGCCCGAGCGCGCCAGCCAGCGCCTCGGCAGACAGATCGGGGCGGAGGTCGACCTGCAGCACGGCTTCGCCCCGGCTCGCGACCTCGTCCCGCACCGATGCTGCGACCGCATAGACCGCGCCGCCCTCGAGACCGGTCCGGGTGATGTTCGCTTCCCCCCGTACGGTGCGGCCGGAATGCGTGAGCGCGATGCGCTTCAGCGGCGCGCCCTCGCAGCGCTCGATGAGCGTGGCGGACCACTGGATGCGCAGGCCCGTATTGGCCGGAACGAGGTCGCGCACATCGACGCCCGCGGCCCGGAGAATCGGCACCCAGCCCCCGTCGGAGCCGAGCCTGGCCCAGCTTCCGCCGCCGAGGGCGAGGATCGCGGCGTCCGCCCGGACGGAGATCTCCCCCTCGGGGCCGACGAGCCGGAGCGCGCCGTCGGGGCCGAACCCGGTCCAGCGGTGGCGCAGGCGGAAGGTGACGCCCAAATCGTTGAGGCGCCGCAGCCAGGCGCGCAGCAGCGGGGAAGCCTTCCAGGCCCGGGGAAACACGCGGCCGCTCGAGCCGACGAAGGTGTCTGCGCCGAGCGCGTCCGCCCAGGCGCGCAGCCGCTCGGGCGGAAAAGCCCGCAACGCTGGCCGCAGCCGATCCGCCGCGGCACCGTAGCGCGTCTGGAAGTGCTGGAGCGGCTCGGTGTGTGTGAGGTTCAGCCCGCTCCTGCCGGCGATCAGGAGTTTGCGCCCGACGGACGGCATGCGCTCGTACACGGTTACCCCGAGCCCGGCCTGGGCCAGGGTCTCGGCCGCGATCAGCCCGGCCGGGCCACCCCCGATAACGGCAACGCTTCGAACGGCAGCACCTGGAAACGAATGGGACAGTGGGCCAAGGCCTCAGATCATGGCGGCGAGGACGGCTGCGAACTCCCCATTGGGCTGCGCCGTGCTGAAGGTCAGCATAGCCTTGCGGGTTCTCGCGTCCAACCGGTCCCGCAGGGCCCGTGCTTCCGCCGTGGGCGAGCCGGCGGCGGCCAGGGTTTTGGCGCAGGCGAGCACGTCCCGGGCCGCGTGGTAGCGCTCCTTCGCCTCGCTCCGCAGCCGCGCCCGCACCTGTTCGGCCTGGCCCACATCGAGCGCGAGACGGCCAACGCCGATGCGCGCGCCCGCCGGGCGGAGGGCCAGCGTGCCGACCTCGACGGCTCCATCCCAGAGATCCTGGATGACGTGCCCGCTCTCGGTGACGCAGGAATCCATCTCGTCCGCGAAGCCGGAGGCAAAAAGGTGCTCGATAACGAGGGATTCGAGCACGAGACCGGGGCTGAAGCGGCGGAAGCGCTCGTCATAGGCGCATTTGATGGCGAAGGATCGCCGTCCGACCTGAAGGTTGACCGATACGGCAATCGCCTGCCCGTCGAGGGCCAGGACGTCCGCCGAGGCGATCGGCGCGCCCAGATTGGTCCCGGAAAAGGCCGCGCGGGCGAAGGCGGCCGTTTCGGGCCGGGACAGCAGGGCCGTGCCGGCCGCGCCCTTCCAGCCGGCCGCCTCGATGCGGAGAAAATCCTCGATCGCGGCGCGCAGGTCGGCGGCGTCGGTCACGTGGCGATAAACGAGCGCGCCCGCCTCCGCCAGGCGACGCTGGGTGCGCCGGAGCTCCCGCACGCGTTTCGGGGCGATGCTGCCGGCGAAGTATTGCTCGGCCGTGCGCTCGCCGCGCGTCAGGACGGGCCGGCGGATCGCGCCGACGAGGTGCGTCCCGAAGCCTCGCCGGGCCGCCCGCTCCGACAGCAGCTGCGCGAACGCGCCCTCCCGGCGCATGTTCGGCAGGAGGAGGTTGGGCGCGAGCGCCGAAGCCGTCCG
>JAQGJZ010000012.1 GCA_028290385.1 Enterovirga sp. | reverse complement strand
CCGTCCGGACGGTGCGCGGCAGGGCCTTGAGGGCAATGGCAAAGGTGACGATGCCGATGGGCACGTTGATGGCGAACAGCCATTGCCAGGAGGCGGTGGCCAGGATCGCAGACCCGGTCGTCGGCCCGATCGCGGACGCGAAGGAGACCACGAAGGCGTTCAGCCCGATGCCGCGCCCGAGCATGCGGGACGGATAGGTGAAGCGAACCAGCGCGGCGTTGATCGCCATGATCCCGGCGGCGCCGAATCCCTGGAGGATGCGCGCCACCGTGAGTTCGAGCAGGGTCGAGGACAGCGCGCAGCCGAGCGAGGCGACCGTGAACAGCGCGAGCCCGATCAGATAAACGCGCGCGTAGCCGATCCTTTCGCCGAGCGAGGCGAAGGGCAGGAGCGAGACCACGACCGCGAGCTGGAACGCATTCACGATCCAGATCGCGTCGGCCGAATCGATCCGCAATTCGCGTGCGATGGTCGGCAGCGCGACATTCGCGATGGCGCCATCGAGCACCGCCATCGTGATGGCGAGTGCGATGACCGCAATGGACCAATAGCGCTGCGGAACCGGGAGCCCGTCTTCCGGATCGACCGCTTCCGCCACCCTGCCCTCACCCTCGCCGGATGCGGGCTTAACGCGCGAAACCGCGGCGGGGCAACCTCGGCGGCGCTACCGCTTCACTTTGCTCCGGCGCGGAGCCTTCGCTTGTTTGCGGGGCTTTGGCCGATCCGGCTCGGTCTGAGCCGGTTCGGAGCGCGACGTCGCCGGTGCGCCCCCGATCAACGGCGTCGTCGACATGCCCATTTGCGCTTGCGAAGGCGGAGCGAGGCAGCATGCCGCGCCAAGGAGAACGACAGTCAGAAGCGTGCGCACGAGATGCCCTCCCCAGGACATCCGCAGCATCCGCCAAGTTATGGCCCGGCGCCAGTGCCGACCGGCGGGCGGCCTTAGCGCACGATCACTTTGGCGCCGACGGGAACCCGGTTGAAGAGCTCGACAACATCCATGTTGCGCATCCGGATGCAGCCCGACGACACAGCCTGGCCGATCTTCTCCGGCTCGTTGGTGCCGTGGATGCGGTAGAGCGTGTCCTTGCCGTTCTGGTGCAGGTAGAGCGCCCGCGCGCCCAGGGGCGAGTTCGGCCCGCCTTCCACCGCGTGAACATGCGGCCAGCGCGCCTTCATCTCGGCGGGCGGGTTCCAGGCCGGCCATTCCGCCTTGCGGGCGACCTCCGCCGTGCCGGTCCAGCCGAACGCCTCGTCCCCGACCGAGACGCCGTAGCGGACCGCCTTCTTGCCCGGCAGCACGTAGTAGAGCTGGCGCTGCTTGGTCTCGACCACGATCGTGCCGGGCTGCTCGCCCGTCGGGTCGTCGATCTGATAGCGGGCGAAACGCGGGTCGATCTCGGCCTGCGGCACCATCGCCATGTACTTGGCGTCGAGCGCCGACACCTTCGGGTCGGGCACGGCCGTGAAGCAGCCGCCGAGAAGAAGGGTGCCGGCGAGAACACCCGCCAGCACCGGTATCGTGACACGCATTCGTCTTGCCCCCAGCCCGTCCGACACGCGTGACTGGGCTTTGTTAACCACGACCTAAGCCGATAGCGCTGAAACGCGGCGGGACTTTCACCGATGCGGCGCTGCAGCGTGTTCTCGCAGCACTGTTGCAGGATCGTCACAAAGCGCGCCGTGGACAGGACAGGCCGCGGCTGCAACTGTGGCCGACACTCTCCGGACAGCTCCATGACAACGCTGCTGCTTCACCACCCCTCGACGCTCGAGCACAAGCCGCCGACGGGCCATCCCGAGCGGCCGGAGCGCATCAAGGCGGTGGAACGCGTGCTCGCCGCCGACGAGTTCGGCCCGCTGCTGCGCCGGCTGGCCGAGCGCGCCGATACGGACACGATCGCGCTCGCCCACCCGCGCAACTATGTCGAGGCGATCCAGGAGGCGTCGCCGCAGACGGGGCTCGTCGGGATCGACTCGGACACGGTGATGTCGCCCGGCACGCTGGAAGCGATCGAGCGTGGCGTCGGAGCCGCCGTCATGGGCGTCGATGCGGTGATGACCGGCGAGGTCCAGAACGCGTTCTCGGCCATGCGCCCGCCCGGGCACCATGCCGAGAAGACCCGCGCCATGGGCTTCTGCTTCTTCAATAACGCGGCGATCGCAGCGCGGCACGCCCAGACGAAGCACGGAGCCGAGCGGGTCGCGATCATCGATTGGGACGTCCACCACGGCAACGGCTGCCAGGACATCTTCTGGGCCGACAAGACCGTCCTCTACGCCTCCACGCACCAGATGCCGCTTTATCCCGGCACGGGCGCGCTCTCCGAACGGGGCGATTACGACACCATCGTGAACGCGCCCCTGCGGCCGGGCTCGGACGGCGAGACGTTCCGGGACGCATTCGACAGCCGCATCATGGGGCGGCTCGAGGAGTTCCGGCCGGACCTCGTGATCATCTCGGCGGGGTTCGATGCCCATTGGCGCGACCCGCTCGCCAATCTCCGGCTGGAGGCCGAGGATTTCGCCTGGGCGACCCGCAAGCTCATGGACTTCGCCGGCCGGCATTGCGGGGGCAAGATCGTCTCGGTGCTCGAGGGCGGCTACGACCTGCAGGGTCTGTCCGATTCCGTCACGGCGCATGTCCGCACCCTTATGGAAGCGTAGGCTTCCGCGCTCGGCTAAGGGCCGGCTCGCCCGCCGAAGCGCTCCGCCATGAAGGCCCGGCACCCGGTGAGGTCGAGCGACGGCCCGCGCCAGGCCACGTGCCCGTCCGGCCGAACGAGGTACAGCGCTTCGGGCACCGCTGCCGTTACGCCATAGGTGGACAGGAGCGTGTCGTTCTCGACCTGGATCGCCCGCGGATGGCGGCCGACGAGCGAGTGGGCGACCAAGTGCGCGCCCATCGCGTGCCCGCTTGCGGCAGCAACCGCCTCGAGTTCGTCCGCGAGTCGCTCGATAGCCGCGCCGGAGAGCGGATTGCGGCTGAACGCGACGAGGTGGAAGCGGTAGCCGGCGAGCAGATCAAAGACGCTTTCCGTCCGGCTGATCCGGGCGTCGGGCGCACGCCGGCCAGGGGCCGGGCCGCCTGCGCATGACGGCCCGGAACCGGCCTCGTCCTGAACCGCGGCGCCGGGTTCGTAGCGGATGCCGAGTTCGGACAGAAAGTGAAAGGCGCGCGAGCGCAGCCGCCCGCTCCTGCCGATCGTCGCGCCGAGGACAGGGAGCAGCACCTTGCGTGCGGCCGCGACCCAGCCCGACGAGGAGGTCACGACGGAAAAGGCGCGGTCGGTCGCGGCCAGCACCGTCTCGCCGACCGGCCGGCGCTCGGCGTCGTAGCTCGCCAGCAGGGCTTCCGGCGCCTCGCAGCGCAGGCTCGCGACGAGCTTCCAGACCAGATTGAACGCGTCCTGCAGGCCGGTATTCATCCCCTGCCCGCCGGCCGGGGAATGGATGTGCGCCGCGTCTCCGGCCACGAAGGCCCTGCCGACACCGTAACGGTCGACCCCGCGGTGGTGCACGCGGTAGCGCGACAGCCAGACCGCATCCGTCAGGCGCAGGTCGCGGGAGGCCGCCGCCCGGAACGAGGCCTCGACCTCGGCCAGCGTTGCCGGCGAGGATCCCTGCCCGGCGATCGAAGGGTCGGTGACCGCCTGCCGGCTCGTCGTGATGACCCGCCCTCGCCGCTCGCCCTTCATGGGGAACCAGAGCGCAAAATGCTCGCGGTGGAAGAAGATCGAGAGTGGGCCGTCGGCAAGGTCCCCTTCGAGGCTGCAATCCGCCAGCAGAAAGGTCTGCGCATAGGCTGCGCCCGCGAAGGCGAGGCCGAGCGCCTTGCGCACGATGCAGTGCGCGCCGTCGGCGCCGATCAGATAGCGCGACCGGAGGGCATGCTCGGCCCCCGGCCCGTCCGTCACCCGGAGGGTCACGCCTGCCGCATCCTGGTCGAGGCCGGTGGCCGTAACCCCGCGCTCGACGTCGATTCCCCGCGCCCCGAGGTGCTCGATCAGGATGGCCTCGACATCCGATTGCGGGAGAACCAGGACGAGCGGGTACGGCGTGTCGGGGTGGCCGACATTCTCGAAGCTGAAACCGCCGGCCGCCCGGCCGTCGACATAGATCTGCGCCCCCGCCGCGATCGTGCCCCGCTCGAGGAAGGGCTCGGCAAGCCCGATGGTCTGCAAAACCTCGAGCGTCCGGGCCTGCACCACGAAGGCGCGCGATTCCTTGGCCTGGGTGGGGCTCTTGTCGAGGATGCGCAGCGGGACGCCGCAATGTGACAGCAGCGCCGCTGCGAAGAGTCCGGTCGGCCCGGCGCCGACGATCGCAACCTCGGTGCCCAGCGGGATCTCCTGCTCGCGCCGCGCCGGCCCGCCTCGGCCCTAGCTCAGCGTAAAAGCCTCGTGCACGGCCGATTGCACGGCCCCGCCCGTCACGGCACCGCCTCCCGCCACATAGATCCAGTCCCCGATCAGGACGGCCGCGACGGCGTGGCGGGGCGTCGGCATGGGCGCGTGGCTCTGCCAGGTGTCGGATTTCGGGTCGTAGCTCTCCATCTGGCCGAACACCTTGGCCTGCGTGATCCGTCCTCGGTCGATCACGCCCGCCTCCCCGCCCATGGCAAAGAAGCGGTCGCGATACACGACAAGCCCATGCCCGGAGCGGCTGGTCGGCAGCGGTGCCCGCTCCTCCCAGGTGTCCCGGTCGGGCAGGTACGCGTGGTGGAGCGGGCTGTTGTACTCAAAGGTGTTGAACCGCCCGCCGATGATGTGGATGCGGTTGCCGTAGGCGACCGAGCCGACATGGTCGCGTGCGCCCGGCAGCGGCTTCAGGGCCGACCAGGTGTCGGAGACAGGATCATAGGCCTCGTGCCAGCCGACGCTGGCCCGCTCCAGCGTGGGGTTCGAGGCGCCGCCGATGAGATGGATGCGGCCGTTCAGGGCGACGGCCGCTCCGGCGCCACGCGGACGCGGCAGCGGCGCGATGCGCGTCCAGCGATCGGACCCGACCTCGTACGCATAGGCGTTGGCGTCGGAATTGCGGTTCTGCTCGGTGAACCCGCCGAGCGCGTAGATGCGGCCGGCATCCGCCACCACGGCAACGTGGTTCGCGCCGCGCGGCAGCGGCGCCGCATTGAGCCAGCGGTCGCCCTCCGGGTCGTAGACATGGTGATAGGGCCGGTCGACCCGGCCCTCGCCGTAGCCGCCGACCACGTGCATCCGGCCGGCCCAGGCCGCGGACCACGCCATCTCGCTGCGCGGGATCGGCATGGCGGCACGCGGCACCCACCGCCCCGGTTCGCCGGCCGGGGCCGAACTCGCCAGAACGCGCTGCGCCTCCTGCTCGCCGGTCAGATGATGCGGCGCGCCGCCCTGGAGCAGGGTGAAGGGATCGGGTGCGGGCCGTGCCTCGGGAAGCGCGGGCGCGGCGCCATGGCCGGCATGCTGGCCGAGCGCCGCAGGCCCGGCGAGTCCGACCGTCGCAGCCCCGAGAAGAATGCTCCGACGGTCCATGTACCTCTCCCGACGGCTAGATCGGCTCCGATCCTACGATCTCGATGCCGAAGCCGGAAAGCCCCACATAGGACCTGGAGCCCGCGGCAAGATTGCGGATCGAGGTCACGCCGAGATCGCGCAGGATCTGCGCCCCGACGCCGATCTCCCGCCACAGGCGGTTGCGCTTGGCGTCCGAGTCTTCGGCCTCGTCCGAGAAGGACGTCATGGGCACGCCGGCCGTGCCGTCGCGCAGGTAGACCAGCACGCCCCGCCCCTCGCCCGCAAAGCGCTCCAGCGAAGCCCGGATGGTCTGGCCACCGCCGAGCACGTCCGTGAGGACGTTGGCGCGGTGCAGCCGGGCCAGGATGTTCTGGCCATCGCCGATCCGGCCCATCACGAAGGCGTAATGCTGCACCTCGTCGAAGGGCGTCGAATAGGCGAAGCCCGTCAGCTCGCCCTGCTCCGTCCGGACCGGGAACGTGCCGAGCCGCTCGACCAGCTTCTCGCGCGCCTGCCGGTACGCGATCAGGTCCGCGACCGAGATCCGCTTCAGCCCGTGCGTCTGGCCGAAGGCGGTGATCTGGTCGCCCTTCATCACGGTGCCGTCGTCATTGGCGAGTTCGCAGATCACGCCGACCTCGGGCAGCCCGGCGAGCCGGCACATGTCGACCGCGGCCTCCGTATGGCCGGAGCGCATCAGCACCCCGCCATCCCGCGCGATCAGCGGAAACACATGGCCGGGGCGCACGAAATCCGCCGCGCCCATGTTGTTGTTGGCGAGCGCCCGCACCGTATTGGTGCGCTGCTCGGCCGAGATGCCGGTGGTGAGCCCGTGCTTCACGTCGACCGAGACCGTGAAGGCCGTGCCGAGCGGCGCGTCGTTCGAGGCGACCATAGGGTCGATCCGCAGACGCCGCGCCTCTGCCGAGGTCAGGGGCGCGCAAACGATGCCGCAGGTGTTGCGGACGATGAAGGCCATCTTCTCCGGGGTGCAGAGCGAGGCCGCGACGACGAGGTCGCCTTCGTTCTCACGGTCGTCGTCGTCCGTGACGATGACGATCTCGCCCCGGGCAAAGGCCTCGACGGCTTCGGTAACGGTGTTGGGCATGTCAGGCTTCTCGGCTCGGACCAGCGCCGAGCATCAGGACGGAAGAACCAGACGCGACCAAGGCCGCATCGGCAGTGAGCAGGACCGCGACGTCGAGACCGATGGCGCGCATCAGGGTGCTTCGCCGACCTGCGCCCGATGCCGGAGATAATGGTCCGCGAGCACGCAGGCCAGCATCGCTTCCCCGACCGGAACGGCCCGGATCCCGACGCATGGGTCGTGCCGCCCCTTGGTGATGATGTCGGCGGCCTCGCCCGAGCGGTTGATCGTGGCGCGGGAGCGCAGGATCGAGGAGGTCGGCTTCACGGCGAAGCGCGCGACGATCGGCTGCCCGGTCGAGATGCCGCCCAGGACGCCGCCGGCATGGTTGGACAGAAACACGGGCGCGTTTGTATTGCCCGGGCGCATCTCGTCCGCGTTCTCCTCGCCCCGGAGCTCAGCGGACGCGAAGCCGTCCCCGATCTCGACCCCTTTGACCGCGTTGATCGACATGAGGGCCGCGGCGAGGTCCGCGTCGAGCTTGCCGTAGATCGGCGCGCCGAGCCCGACCGGGACTCCTTCGGCCACGACCTCGACTACGGCCCCGATCGAGGAGCCG